>CAUJFC010000085.1 GCA_963169755.1 Actinomycetota bacterium
GGCCTTGCGGTCGAGGTCGCCGCCGTCGGGGGTGCCGGGGACCACGTCGCCCATGTAGTTGTTTGCCACCTCGTGGTCGTCCCAGGTGACCACGAACGGCGTGGCAGCGTGGGCGGCCTGGAGGTGGGGGTCGAGGTGGTAAGAGGCGTACCGCAGCCGATAGTCGGCCAGGCTCATCACGAAGTGGTCGGGCTGAGACATGCGAGCCCCGGGCACGCCGGGGTACTCGTAGATGTAGTCACCGAGGTGCAGAACCAGATCAAGGTCGGTGGTGGCCATGTGGCGGTAGGCGGCCCAGGCCCCGGTCTCATACATCTGGCAGTTGGCAACGGCCAGGCGGAGCCGGTCGACCCGCCCGTCGGGCAGGGTGCGGGCCCGTCCCACCGGGCTGGTGTAGTCACCCACCTTGAACCGGTAGTAATGGACAGTGGCGGGGTCGAGCCCGGTGGCATCCACATGGACGCTGTGACCGTGGTCGGGTCGAGCGGTGGCGACTCCCGAGGTGACGAGGCGCGTGAATCGCTCATCGGTGGCCACCTCCCAGATGACATCGACCGGGTCGGTGGGCATGCCTCCTGCTCCGTCGGCGGCCAGGGCGTCGGGGGCCAGTCGGGTCCACAGGATCACCCGGTCGGCCAGGGGATCACCCGAGGCCACGCCCAGGGAGAAGGGGTCGCCGCTCAACTTGGCAGTGTGCAAGGTGGTGCTGCTCTGGGTGGCGGTGGTGGTCGATTCGCTGCCGGCCCGGGTGGCCTTGGCGCCCGATCCGTCATCGGAACAGCCGACTGCCACCAGGGCGGCGGCCGCCGCCGAACCGGTGAGGAAGCGACGGCGGCTCAGGCCGGTGCCGGCGGGTGAGGTCTGCGAGTTGTCTCCGATGGCCATGAACGGTCCCCTCGTGTGATGCGGTTGGGTCCCGCAACGCCCCCCTGGCGGTCACGGGATCGGGAACCCATCCTCGCACTTCGGAGGTGCGCCGACCGGCACACCGCCCAGACAGGCACCAGTCGATCCCCGCTCCCTACCTACCGGTAGGTAGGCTGGGGTGATGCTGGCTGCCGACACCGATCAGACCGCCCTTCTCGCTCAGCTCGAACCGGTGGCGGCCGAGCTGTTGGACAAGCACCTGTCGACCGCCAAGGAATGGTTCCCCCACGAGCTGGTGCCGTGGAGCCGGGGCCGTGACTTCCACCCCGACCAGGAATGGGACCCCGCCGAGGTGGACCTCGACCCAGCGGTGCGTTCCAGCCTGTTCGTGAACCTGCTCACCGAGGACAACCTGCCCTACTACTTCCGTACCATCGAGACCACCTTCGGCGCCGACAGCGCCTGGGGCACGTGGGTGAGGCGCTGGACTGCCGAGGAGGGCCGGCACTCCATCGTGTTGCGCGACTACCTGACCGTCACCCGCATGATCGACCCGGTGGCCTTGGAGCGGGCCCGGATGCTCCAGGTGTCGGGAGGCCAGGTCCCCAACCCCGACTACGCCACCGACGGGATCGTTTATGTGACCCTCCAAGAGCTGGCCACCCGTATCGCCCACCACAACACCGGCAAGCTGCTCGACGACCGCGCTGGCTACGAGATCATGAAGAGGGTGGCGGCCGACGAGAACCGCCACCACCTCTTCTACCGGGATCTGGGGGCGGCCGCCTTGGCCATCGACCCCTCGACCATGATGATCTCCATCGAACGACAGGTACGCGAGTTCGAGATGCCCGGTACCGGCATCGTGGACTTCGAGGCCCACGCCCACGCCATCGCCCGCGCCGGCATCTACGACTTCAGCGTGCACCACGACTCGGTGCTGGTTCCGGTGCTGTTGCACCAGTGGAAGGTGGACTCCCTCGAAGGGCTCACCCCCGAGGCCGAAGCGGCCCGCGAGAAGCTGCTGACCCGCATGGCCCGTATCGCCCGGGCCGGCCGACGTTTCGCTGCCCGCAGGGACGAAGACAAGGCTGCTACTCCCGTCTGACCCACCCGAGCCATAGAGATTCCCGACACGCCCCGACCTTGTCTGCTACTCAGAGTCCATGCGCGCTCGTCGACTCGTTGCTCTGACCGCCGCCACCTCCCTGTTGGTGGCCGGATGCGGATCGGGAGGAGACGACACCTCTACCGCCACCACGGTGAGGAGCGCCACCACCACCGCCACCACGCCATCCACCACTTCCGATGCCACCACGACCACCACCGGGGGTGGAGCCCGAGAGGTGGCCTGCCCCGAGACCGCAGCGGTGGAGGAACTCATCGGGGGGCCGGTGGATCGCACCATGAGTTCGGGGTCGACCAGCTCGGCGGATCTGGAAGGCCTGAACCTGTCGTACCGCTACCAGGGATGCTCCTACGAGCTCGATGACAACGGTCAGGGTGAGGTTTCGGTGACCCGGATCGTCGACCACGACGCCGAGGGATCGATCTTCGAGGCATTGCTGGATGCCCGCGAAGGCGACTTCGTCACCGACGGATTCGAGGAAGTGACCGATCTGGGCGATGAGGCCTATCGGGTGGGCACCGAGCTGGCGGTTCTCACCGGCGAGGTCATGGCGCTGTTCGAGGTGTCCGATGCCGATGACCAGCCCGACGCCGACCTGAGGCTGGAACTGGCTGAGGCTCTGCTGAGCGAGGGCGGTGGGATCCTGTCCGAGACCGAACTCGACTGCGACGAGATCGCCGCCATGGCTCCCGTCGGGCTGGGCACCCTCGAGTCAACCGGCTCGGCCCCCGCCACTTCGATTGTCGACGGAGTCACCCTCGAGACCAAGGGCTGTCACATGACCTTCGCGGACGGAGCCACCGCCCGGGTGGGTGTGGCCCCTTCCGCGCAGTGGGACGCCTGGGTCGAGGCCGAACGCAACTCGGGCTTCACCGTCGAGCTGGACCAAACCGAGGTGGCCGGAAGCCCGGCCTTCGACGACGGCGACGTGCTGATCGTCAACGACGACCCCGACCGGCCACTGCGCATCACCTCCCGAGGCGATGACCTCGATCCCGACCCCGCAACTCTGCGGCGCCAACTGGCCGAGCTGGTGTTGAAGGGCTGAGACTTCCGACGCCTCCGGGGCCTGACTCCCTAGGCCAACACCCTCACCCGACAAGACCTGCTCAGCGGTCCTGACGATCGGGGATCAGCGAGTAGGTGGCAAAGCACATCTCGTCTTCGGTGCCTTCGGCGAACACGATGTACTTGGGTACCCGTCCGGCGGCCTTGGCCCGGTCCCATGAGCATTCGAGACGCAGGGGCTGTCCGGCCTTCACCCGCAGGGGCTTGGCCAGCCCGTAGTTCATCTGCCAGTCGAAGCTCCAGTCGGGGATGTCGAGAAGGATCTGCTCGGCCGGAGTCCCGTAGTCGAGCGTCATCCTCAGGCTGGACCCGATGGTGTGCATGTGGCCGAGCACGCCGGTGATGACTCCGTCCTCGGGTACCACCAGGTCACACGACGACCGAGCGATCCGCCCATCGAAGTCGGCAGTGAGCGACTCGGGGGTGTGGCCGCACAGGGCCAACAGACCGGCCTGGTTACCGGCTCCCGAGGGCCCGTAGAGCCGAACGTTCTCTTCGAGCGCGGCGTCGCGGTCACACAGCGGCTCGTCGGCGTCTTCGGGGGCGCAGGGCACCTCGACTGGGGCCAGGGGGTTCACCACCCGCATCTCGCGCACATCGGGGGTGTCGGGGTCGAGCTGGATCGCCAGGCCCGAACGGTCGGGCTCGGCACTGGAACCGAAGTGGTAATGGATCTGGAGAACCAGGGCGTCACCCGGTTCGAGCAGAATCCCCGACCTCTCGGGGAAGATCACCGGAGCCTGGCCCGGCACCCAGCCCGCCACCAGGTTGGCCTGGCCGGCAAAGCCCACGTCGCGGTGACGGGGCTTGCCAGGGTCACGGTCAGGCCGACGACCGGGGATGAACGGACTGGAGTAACAGGACCAGCCCGGCTGGCCGCCTTCACCCTCCATGGCCCGGGCGTTCTCGCGCTGCTCCTGGGAGATGTGGAACACCTGGGCATGGTGGAGCTGGGCCACCTGGTCCTGGATGAAGGTGTAGCCGGTCATGAAGGTGGGCTCGGTGATCTCTGGTTCGAGCACGAAGCACCGGTAGTCGTTGGAGGTCTGGGTCGAGCCGGTATAGGTGTCGATGTACAGCTTCTGGTCCTGGCGGGGCAGCAATGACGCCGCCTCCTTGGTGGGCCGCAGTTTGGTTGCGGGGTCCACATCGAGCGGCGCGCCGGCATCCACCCAGGCCGCCAACTGGGCGATCTCCGCGTCGGTGATGTCGGGCTTGTGGGCCAGTTCCACACCCTTGTCCGAGGCGAACCACGGTGGCATGTAGCCGGCCTGGGTGACGGTCTTGATGCCGTCGGACACCGCCTTCACATCGCCGGCGGTGTCGAGGGTCAGGGTGTGGGCACCGAACTGACCCGAGTTGTGACAGGACGCGCACTGCTTCTCGAGGATGGGAGCGATGGTGCGGGAGTAGGACGGAACCCCTTCACCGGAGGTCTCGGGCTGAACGGCGCGCTCGACCGTTGAGGCGATGTCGGTGGTGGCGGGGTCGACGGCGGTCAGCTTCAGGGTGAGACGCACGTCGTCTTCGGTCTGGACCAGTCCGGCGATGGAGATGGGACCGGCGTCGAAGCGTGACAGCTTGGCGGTGGTGGTGGCGGTGGCCACCAGCTTTCCGTCCTCCCAGGTGGCAGTGGCGTCCCAGGTGACGGTGGCCGGCTGGTCTTTGACCGTGACCATGCCGTCGATGGTGAAGGAGTACTCGCGGCCCTCCTGCACCCGGCCGGTGAGTCCGTTCAGCTTCTCGAGGTTGAAGGTGGCCAAGGGAAAGCGGTTGGACTGGAGGAAATCCTGGCGGATGCGGGCGTCTCGCAGGTTGTTGTCGGACTCGAACTGCTCGATGTTCACCACGATCTGACCGATACGGCTCTTCTCCAGGGCCTGCTCGTTCAGAGCTACATCTCCGGCGATCCCCTGAGTCACACCCTTGGCGGTACCGGCCTTCTGACCCACCAGCTTCTCGTCGACCTCGTAGGTGAGCGAGGACTGCTCGGGATCGATGCGCAGCAGGGTCTCGCCCGCCGCCGGGGTGAGCCGGGGAGCCTTGGGCACCTCGTGAGACACGGTGGCGTAGCGCTGGGCATCCACCACCGGCTTGACCTGCTGGTAGGCGAAGGCCCCCACTGCCCCCAGAGCAATGGCCACTCCAGCCACCGAAAGACGTCGCACCGTGCGGCGCCGCCTTCTCTCGGTGGCCGAACCTTCCCCATCGGGCGGCTCGGGAACCACCAGATCGTCCAACGGCTCGCGGTCAGTCATCAGCCAGGCACCCCTTGTGAGCAAGCGATCCAGTGGCGTCCCCTGACACCTGGACCAGCCGGCAGTCTTGCACAACCAGCGGCCGCAATTTGCACCTGCCGTGCGACTTCTCGGAGCTCACCGGTGGACCACCGGTGAAACTATCGGCGCACCTCTTTACGCACCGCTGGCAGCCGCCATGCGTGCACGGACCTCGGGATACACGGCAACAGGCATCCGATCGAGCGCTGTCGCCACCAGGCGCTCGAAGAAGACCGACGGTGTGAGGTCATCGGGGATCCGATCAACCAGGAGTCGGACGTTCGAGGTCGGCTCCGGTGCCAGCGCAGCGCCCGCAACGTCCTCCTCGCCGTCGTCGTCCTCGTCCGTCTCTGCAAGGGGTACGAGGGCCGACTCCTCCTCGGGTCCCCGTTCCTCGTCGTCCTCGGCTTCACCTTCCTCCACGCCAGCACCCTCGACCACGAGGAGGCACGCGCATTCGTAGACGTCCGGCTCGCGCACGAGCTTTCGAAGCATGTCGATCGCGAACTCCAAGCTGACGTCAGGAATGTCTGAGCCGACGACGTAGAGAAAGCCGAGGGCCGCTAGCGGGTGACGACCTCGCAGGTTCTTGGCGTCGCCGTATCCCTCCTCGAATCTGTTCCGGAGATTCTTCTGATAGCTGGACAACATCGTCTTCGTCGAGATCAACAGTTCGATGCCGGCAGCCCACGAAGCGACGACGACGTCAGCCTGTTTCGAGTACGCCGAGCCAAGGACGTGGGCCTCCGCTGGAAGAGCCTTCCTCGCCTTGGCATGAGTCATCCGCTCCTCGACATCGACTCGGAGCTTCTTCGACAACGCACCTCCCTCGATGAAGTTGCGCACATCTCGAGGAAGTACTCGAGGCTTGGTTCGTCTGGGCCACACCTCATCGGGGTCGAATCCTGCGCGCCGGAGTTCCTCAGCTGCCCAGACATCGGCGGCAGCCGCGACGATCCCGGATTGCTGTGCCGTCCCAGCGGCGACCGACAGAAGCGTTGCGAGCAGCTCGAGGTCGGGCACGTAGCTGCCATCGGCCTGCCACGGGTTCACCCACGGCTCTACCGGGAGGTAGGGATCGAAACGGTCAAGCTTCGGCTGATTCTTCGAGGCCATAGGACTCCTACATCACGGCCTGTGGATCCATGGATTGGAGTTCACAACGTCAGGTCATCTCTGGATACGCCGAACAGGCTCGCCGCAATACCACTGGCCTGCTCACGATCACGGGTGCAGAAGGCGCGGGCCAATGCTTGAGAGGCGGAGCGACTGATCGAGTTCGGGTCGGGTACCCGAATACGGCGGAGGTACTGAGCCTGGAAACGGTAGGTCCCGCCCCGCATGCGAACGCAGTAGGCACCGACGAAGAGGTTGGCGATGTCCGAGAGGAGCAGTCCGCCAAGGACCTCGGGGTCCCATGCGTCGGAGACCACGTAGTAGAGGTTGTGGTGCGGATAGAAGCCGCCTTCTTCGAGTACCGGGTGCGCGGCGGCCTTCATGTCTGGCAGGACGAGTTTCGGTCGATCGGTCAGAGCGTGGTCGACGCGGTCGATGGTTCGGTACCAGGTCGCCGGGCGCTGCTTCGCGACGTGCCGAGCGCGTAACCGGTGACCGTTGTCGTGCAGATACGCCCCAAGCTGCGGGTACTGATCAAGATCGACGAGGCCAGAGCGGTTCCACGGGTTGACGAGGTAGCGGCCTGACCAGGCCACCGAGCCGCTGGTGGTGTCGGGCGCCTGGAGCAAAGGGAGAAGACGGTCACCCTCGACCAGGTCAGGGTCGGTGGTGATGAAGACGTCGTCGCAGCCGGTGGCGACGCCGATTCCGACCCGAGTGCCGGTCTCTGGGTCTTGGAGCGGGGGGAAGCGCGCCTCAAGGTCGGCGATGAGCGCGAGCTGGCTTGGTGATCCCGTTGGCCACAGGTCTCGTCCGCTGAACCAGCTGTCGACTCGGGTTGCCTCGTACGACGCGGTGGCAACGTTGCTGCGGCGCCCATGGCGTCTCCAGGAAGACAGCCGGGCGGCATCCGCCTCACCGAACCGACCGTTGGCATCAACCACGACCGCTTTGTGTTGAGGCTCGTTGCGGAGCACGACAATGGCCGGGTAGGCCGAGACGTCGTCCTCGAAGGCCTCGACGTCGTGCATCGAGATGACGGTGTCGACGGCGTAGTCCGCGGTGATCAGCTCGCGGAGATCGGCGCCGTACTGGTTGCGCATCCATCGATCAGCACAGATGAAGGAGAGCGCGCCTCCCGCTTTGAGCAGATCGAGCCCTCGCTCGAAGAAGCCGACGTAGATGTCCGCCCGTCCACGCATCGTCGGGCAGATCCGGCGGTAGGCCTCCATCGTGTGCCGGGTGATGTTCTCGAGCCGGATGTAGGGCGGGTTCCCGACCACATAGTCCGCGCTGGCCGACTCGTGGCGATGGAGCAGGAAGTCGCCAGTGGTAATCCACTCCCTCGTTAGGACGTCGGCTTCGTCATCTGTCAGGCCGTTGTCAGTGAGCAGGTCAGCGGTGATCTTTCGCGCTCGCTCGGCGTTGGCGCCGAGTAGGTCGAAGGCTCGTACGGCGGGCCCGAGGTCGCGGAGATCTCGGTCGTGGGAGAGACTCGATACGATCAGACGCTCGACGACAGCGACGAGGAACGCACCGGTGCCGCAGGATGGTTCGACGAGGACACGGCCGCCAAGGTCCTCATCGACCGTGTAGCCGACGAGGTCGAGAATGAGATCGACGACCCAGCGGCGGGTGAAGACTTCGCCGTAGTCGGCGCCGGGATCGGGGGCGAGTTCAGCGAGATCCATAGGGTCCTCGATGAGGGTGAGCTGTCGGGCGAGCGGCACGTGATCCGCCTCTCACGAACATGCGTTCGATGATAGGGCATCTCGGTGTCGCCGCGGACAGACCACTCATTGGCCAGACCGTACGACGCGACAGGCGGGGACCGAGGGACCCGCGTCAGGCGAGATGCAGGAGAGTTGGCGGAGTGGCTCGTCGGGTCCGGCAGCCACTCGAGAACCCGGCCGGGGTTCGCCCGGCCGTTGGCCTGTGGATCAGGCCGAGGACGACCCATTGAGGTTACCCACCGACCGTGACACTGACGGCTACCGCGAGATAGCCGGCGTCCTAGTCATAGGTGGCCTCCAGCCACCAGCGCCCTGCCTCGACCATCAGGAGGTGGGCCACCCCTGAATGGTCGATCACCTGGAAGCGGACCAGACGACGATGACGGACCGGATCCCACCAGCGTTCGTCGACCGGCCAGGGGCCACTCCAGCCTTGCAACGGCCCGGACGACCCGCCCCGACGAGTCAGGCTGGCGGGCTCGGCACTGAGCTCGGCCCGGCCGCTCACCGCCACCGGAAACCCCCGGCGGTCGAGAACCTCCACCGGCTCGGGATCAGCCAGCACCACGGCCGGGGCCGGATCGGGGATCCGTCCGGGCCAGGGGGCACCGTCTCCTTCCATGCGGGCAGCGGGCCGGCTCACGGTCAGATCCACCGCCTCGACCGGAACCCTGGCCACCCGCTCGCCGGGGGCCCGACCTCCCCGCACCTCGGGCACTCGAACCGACCCCGACCCCAGGGTGCCCTGGAGACGGGCCACTGCCCGCATGACGCGTTCATCAACCAGGGTCTCCCCACCCCAGAACCCCAACTGACGGCCCCGGGCCGCCACCACCTCGACCGGCTCCAGTCGGAGCCTCACGATGCCGGCGGTGGGACGCAGCGCGGCGGTACCGCTGAGCCAACCATCGAGTTGCCAGCGAACCCGGTCGGCGATGGCTGCCGGCCCCAGCGTGCCCTCGTGACGCCAGCCACGGGTCAGGGTCTCACCATGGTCGGTTTCGGCCTCGATCAGCACCCGGGTGCAAGCCAGACCCTCACCGTCGAGGTGCTGATGAAGTTCGACCGCCAGCGCCCTGGCTACCAGCGCCACTCGGTCGACGTGGTCGGCCGGCGGATCGATCTCACGGGACAGAGACAGATCGGGGGCGGGTCGTCGCACTGCCAGAGGCCGGGGGTCGAGACCTCGGGCCAGGCGGTGTACCAGCGATCCGGTTTCACCGAACCGTCCCAACAGGTCGGCGCCATCGAGGTCGGCCAGATCACCCAGCGAGCGCAGCCCCAGCCGACCCAGCAGGTCGGTGAGATCGGCGGGCACCGCCACATCAACCGCCGCCAGGGTGAGGGTTGCCACCGGCAACGGGGCCAGGAAAGCCGCCGACCCCCCAGCGGGAACCACCACTGGAACCCCCGACTGGTCGGGGTGGCGGGCCGCCCGACGGGCGGCCAACAGAGCGGCGAAGGCCCCGTCGGCCACCCCCACCCCCACCGCCGCGCCGCCGGTGGCGCCCGACGCGATCCACCCACTGCGTTCAGCCAGGGCCTGCTCTCCCCCCATGCGGCGGGCCGGGCCCCGGGTGCCGAAGGCCAGGGTCCCCGGCAGCGACACCTCCACCCCGGGAGTGAGCACATCGAAGGCCGCGGCTACCGGCTCGAACCAGCGGGCATCACGGGCGGGGTCGTGGGCCACCACCAGAGCGGTCGGGCAGCGACGCTGGGCGTCTCGGCGACGCAGACCAACCGTGACGCCGGCCGCCCGAGCCGTTGGGCAGGCCGCCACCACCCGGTTGGCCTGTAGCACCATCACCGGGTCTCCTGAACCGGCGGGCCCCACCACCCCGGCCGCCCGGGCGGCCACCACCGGCCAGTCGGGGCAGTGCACCACCACCGTGCGAGCGGGGTGATCCGAAGCTGCCCCCGTCATCGGGCTCGACCCACCAGGGAAACGGGTCGGGAGCCGGCCGCTGGTCGTGACGGCTCAGCCACTTCCGCCTCGCCGGGGGTGGCTACCGCCTGAACTCCGCCGGTGGGGGCGGGTAGCCAGAGGTGAGCCCGGCGGGGACGGTCAGCTCCCCGTCGGCCCGCCACCGACACCTGAGCCAGACGGCCCCGCAGATGGCCGTGACCCCAACCCACACCCCGCCAGGTGGCGGCGGTGGCGGTGATCACCAGTTCGGGTGCCGACGCCCACCGCTCGACCGGTCCGCCCACCTGCACCAGCACCGACCCCCGATCGCGAGCCTGAGCTCCGAGCCGACGTTGGACTCCGGGGGCAACCGGCCCGGGTGGGCAGGTGAGCACGATGTCGACGGCGTCAACCAGGGCAGCCACCGAGGCCGCCCACCGCCGAGGACCGGGTTCGGCCACCAGCAGGACCCGCTCCAGGTCGACCCCCAGTTCGGCTGCCGCCATCAGACCCAGGTGGGGAAGGCCCACCACCGCCACCCAGCCACCGGTCGTGGTGGTGGTACCCACTAGCGCCAGAGCCAGAGAGGTGGCAGCCGTTCCCCCAGTGGCTACCAACGAACCCCGCTGCAACCCCCCATGGGGCAGAAGGTCGGCCAGAGCGTCGGGAACGGCGAGAAGCCGTTCGCATACCCCCACCAGCGGACGGGAACGCTGACCCAGTAGGGCGAGCGAAGCGAGATCGGGGGCTGCAACTGCCATGCCCCCAGTATCGAACATATGTTCGATACTGGCAATCGGGTTCAGTTACCAGCCAGATCGTTGATGTAGGCGACCAGATCGGCCACTTCGGCGTCGGTGAGCTTGCCGTAGGCCACCGGCATCAGGTTCTCGAACCCGGCCCGCACCTGCACCCTGGGGTCACGGATGGCCCTGGTCAGGTAGGCGTCATCGGCCACCACCGTGTACCCGCCTTCGAGCTGGACCTTCGAGCCGGCCAGCCCCTGCCAGGTGGGTCCCATGCTGCGGGCTCCGTCGATGGTGTGGCACGAGACGCAACCATTGGCCTCGGCCACCGCCTGCCCCCGCTTGCCGGCGGCGCTGAGTGTCACCTCGCTCCCGCCGCCGTCGTCTCCGCACCCCGCCAGGGCCACGGTGGCCACCACTGACAGCACCCCGATCCCCAGAGCCCGCACCACACCGACGCCACGGAGGGTGAGCCGGGGCATCATCGACCTCAGGCCTCGGGGGCCGGATCGGGGTCGGCTCCCTCCGAGGGAGCAGCAGCCTCTGCCTCAGCCGCTTCTGCCGCGGCCTTGGCTTCGGCGGCGGCCTTGGCTTCGGCGGCGGCTGCTTCGGCTGCCGCCTTGGCGGCTTTCTCGGCTTCGATCGCCAGGTAGCGCTCGGTCTGCTCCTCGTCGTAATAGATGTAGAGCTTCTCCACGATCTCCTTGAGACCGTCGCTGCTGTGCCCCTTGGCCAGATCGACGGTGACCACGTTGCCGTTCACGTGCACCCGGGCCACCTGACCGGTTTCGAGCAGGCGTCGGGCCAGGGTGTCGGGCGGACGTTCACCCCAGATCTCCTGACCGAGTTGGTAGTTCTCGTGCCCCATCCCGGTGAGCATCCGGTTGGTCTCGAACCGCACGATGCCCCGGTTGGAAGACGGGTTCTCCTTGACGACAACTATCTGACCCATGGGCCACCGATGGTAGTTCCCTGCTCACCGCGGCCCACCAGCCGACCGGCCTTCACCACCCATCGACCGGCCACCAGCGACGCCGCCACCGAGACCACCGCAAGTACGGCGTGCACAACCTTGAACCCCACCGGGTGATCGGCCAGCACGATCATGGGCGTGCGTACTCCCCAGTAGATGATCGTTCCCGCCGCCAGTACCGAGACCGTGGCCACGAACGCCCGGGTCCGGACCTGATCGGTGAGCACCATGACCGACGCCGTCGCCGCTGCCACCACGAACACTGTGATCGGGGCCGACCACACCAGCTTCTGGCTCAGGGTGTCATCGGGGTTGGTCCAGGCCAACCACACCCGGTTGCCCCAGATGAACAGGGTCACCGCGCACAGAATCACCACCGGCCGAGGCCTCAGACGGTCACTCCACCGCCTCACCGGCCGCTGATCGGCGGTGCCCAAAGCGATGGCCGACGAAGACTTGTCCACCACCCTCACGCTAGGACCGTCAGGTACCCACCGCGAATCGGTCAGACCGTCGGTCCAGCCCGACGGGCGTCACCGACCCGGCGGTATCGGTCTGGGGAACCGGTCGGCGCGGGTGCGACACTGGACCTCATGGCTCGTCGCACCAAGATCATCGCCACCATCGGACCGGCGTCGGATTCTGAGGCCATGATCAAGGACCTGGCCGAGGCCGGGATGGACGTGGCCCGCATCGGGCTGGCCCACGGTTCTCTCGATGAAGCCATCGAGAAGGTTCGACGAGTGCGGCGAGTCGAGGCGTCACTGGGTCGCCCCATCGGTGTCCTGGCCGACCTGCCCGGACCCAAGGTTCGGGCCGGCGCCATGCCCGAGGGTGGTCTGGCCATCGCCGAGGGCGACCAGATCCGTCTGGCCCCCGGCCACGACGGCTCCACCACCACTGCCATCCAGGTCGACCACGAAGGTCTACTCGCCGATCTACACGTGGGAGATCGGGTGCTGTTCGGAGACGGCGGGGTCACCGCCGTGGTCGAAGAACGCAGGTCCGACCACCTGCTGGCCCGGGTCACCCACGGCGGCCTGCTCCAGGGTCGGCCGGGAGTACACATCCCCTCGGATCGTCTGCGCATCCCCTCACCCACCGCCGAAGACCTGAGGATGCTCGACGCCCTGGTCGAGGAGGGCATCGACATGGTGGCGCTGTCGTTCGTGCGCTCCGCCCATGACGTGCGCCGGGTCGGGGTCGAGCCCCACCCTCGTGGTCCCCTGGTGATCGCCAAGATCGAGACCCGCGCCGCCGTCGACAACTTGGACAGCATCATCGAGGCATCCGGTGCGGTGATGATCGCCCGCGGTGACCTCGGCGCCGAGATGCCCATCGAGGAGCTTCCCCACCTCCAAAAGCGCATCCTCCAGCGCTGCATCGCTCTGGGTCGCCCCGCCATCACCGCCACCCAGATGCTCGAGTCCATGGTCAGCGCCCCGACCCCCACCCGGGCCGAGGCCTCCGACATCGCCAACGCCGTCTTCGACGGATCGAGCGCCCTGATGTTGTCGGGAGAGTCGGCCATCGGCCACGACCCGGTCAACGCGGTGGCCACCATGGCCAGAATCGCCGGACGGGCCGACGACGAGTTCGACTACGACGCCTGGGGGTCGCGGGTGCACGCCATGGCCACCACCATGCAGCCCTCGGTTGACGACACGGTCACCAACTCCATGACCATGGCGGCCTGGCGGGCCGCCGGCGAGAGCCGGGCCAGCGCCATCATCTGCATCACCCGCACCGGCTTCACCGTGCGGGCCATCGCCCGCTACCGCCCCCAGGCCAAGATCCTGGGCTTCTCCACCGACGGTCAGGCCCTGCGCCAGATCAAACTGAGCTGGGGGGCCACCCCCTATCACCTCGATGTCGACTACCACGATGACAAGGTCATCACCCACGTCCTCCAGGTGGCCCGCGAGGCCGGAGAGATCCGCCGGGGCGATCTGGTCTGTGTGCTGTCGGGTTCCAGTGAGTATCCCGGTCAGGCCACCGATTCTCTGCGCCTGATCCCCATACGCTGACTGGCCCCCGACCCGACCGTTGCCGGACGGGCACCGCCGTAGAAGACCGGGGCACCGACGACACTGTCAGGACCAGACCGCCGACGAGGACCTCGAACCATGTTGCTGACCAATCGCACCGTGTTGGTGACCGGAGTTCTGACCACCTCGTCCATCGCCTTCGCCGTGGCTCGCCTGGCCATCGAGCAGGGAGCCGACGTGGTGCTTACCTCCTTCGACCGAGCCCTGCCGGTCACTCGGCGCGCCGCGCGGAAGCTCCCGGGCGAACCGCCGGTGATCGAACTGGACCTGACCGACCCCAACCACCTGTCCTCCCTGGTCGACCGACTCGGCATCGAACGACTCGACGGTGTGGTCCACTCGGTCGGCTTCGCGCCCGCCGACTGCCTGGGCCATCCCGACGGGCTGTCGGGGGCTTCGTGGAACGACGTCGCCACCGCCCTGGAGGTATCCACCTATTCGCTGACGGCCCTGGTGCGCGCCGTCCGACCCCTATTGAGCCCAACCGCGTCGGTGGTGGGCCTGGATTTCGACGCCTCGGTGGCCTGGCCCGCCTATGACTGGATGGGAGTGGCCAAAGCCGCGCTGGAGGCCAGCTCGAGGTATCTGGCCCGTGACCTTGGTCCGGCTGGGGTCCGGGTCAATCTGGTGGCGGCCGGTCCACTGCGAACAGTGGCCGCCCGTAGCATCCCCGGGTTCGCTGCCATCGAGGACGCCTGGAACCACACCGCTCCCCTCGGCTGGAACGTCGACGACCCCGAACCCGCCGCCCGGGCGGTGGTGGCTCTGCTTTCGGATTGGTTCCCAGCCACCACGGGCGAGATCATCCACGTCGATGGTGGGACCCACGCCATCGGACTGGCCCCGCCCGCCGAGTCATAGCCGCGCGGTACTCACCCAGCCGATCCTGCGCTGGTCTGGTCGGTGCGCCAGACAGCGCATCTCCGTAGGCTGGTGGTGACCAGCGGGAGGTGCGCGATGACCGACAATCAATCGAGCCCAACGGGCAGCGACAGCCTGAATCTGCCGGAATTCGCCCGGCCGGTGGTGGTGGTCGCCATGTTGGTCGCAGTGATGTGGGCAGTCGAGGTGATCGACCTGATCCCGGGGGTGAACCTGGATCGGCTGGGAATTCAGCCCCGTGAGGTCGGTGGGCTGGTGGGCATCGTGACCATGCCATTCCTTCACGATGGGTTCGGCCACCTCATCTCCAACACCATTCCGTTTCTGGTGCTGGGCTCGATCGTGGCTGCCAGCGGGCTCGACCGGTTCTTCACTGTGGCTGCGATCGTGACGGTGACCTCGGGTGTTGGCGTGTGGCTGCTGGGCCCGGATGGAACCGTGCACATCGGGGCCAGTGCCCTGGTGTTCGGGTTTCTCACCTACCTGCTGGCCCGCGGCTTCTTCGAGCACCGGGTGACCTACCTGTTGGTGGGGGTGGTGGTGCTGTTCTTGTACGGCGGCGTGCTGTGGGGCCTGCTCCCCCGGCCCGGGATCTCCTGGCAGGGCCACCTGTTCGGCGCCCTCGGCGGACTGGCCGCCGCCCGGCTGGTGCACAGCCCGGCTGCCACCGCCCGCCGGACGGCGGCCGCCAAGATGTAGGTCCAGTTTCCCCACGCCAACCATGGAGCCGACGTGCAGCGCCCATCGTCACTGACACCGAGCCCGGTCACTGATCGGCAGCCGCAGTCCGAGCGACCCAGCGGGCGCCGTCACCGGGTCTTGGCGATGCTGGTCGGCCTGACCGTGGCCACTACCTCCATGGGGGCATGCAGCGGGTCGGACAACAAGACGGGTGACAACAATTCCACGACCACCACGGTGGCCAGCTCGACCACCACCGACCCGGGGACGAGTTCCACTACTCCCGACACCTTGGATCCCGAACTCGAGGCCACCATGAGGGCTGCCATGGACCGGGCTGAGGCCGCCAACCTGGTCATCGATGACTTCCCGGCCGGCTGGCAACACCTTCCGCCAGCCGAGGGAGACGTCGGCCCTCTCGAGACCTGCACCTCGGTCGACCTCGACACCCACCTGATGGGCCTCTACCGGTCCGACAGCTTCTCGACCACTGTTGATCCCGGGACGCTGAAGATCTCATCGTCCGCCACGGTGCTCGACAATGTCGAGGCCGCCGGCGAGGTGATGGACGACATGGCGACCGACCGGTTCGTGGACTGCGTCAACGACCTGTTCGTTCAAACCACCGACACTCTCGAGATCACCGGTGGCCTGGCCGTGAATGGCACCGCCCCTGATCTGGGCGACCAGGCGGTGGCCCTCTCGGGTGACTTCACAGTGTCTCCACTCGATGACAGCCCCGACCATCCGCTGGCCATGGCGGTGGTGGCGGTCCGCACCGGCGACATGATCAGCGTGATCAGCGCCTCGGCCGTGGACCGCAACATCGACGAACCCCTGTTACGAGAGCTACTCGACGTGCTGGTGGAACGCCAGAAGCCCTGATCGCCGACCTGGCCGAACCGACAGCCAACTGGCCGAACCGACAGCCCATCGGGTCAGCGCGGCGCCAGATCCCGACAGGCCTGACGCTGATCGACCCCCACCGGGAACAGCGCCAGAGCGGGGGTAGTGACACCGGCCGCCTGATAGCGGGCGATGTGCTCACGACAGGCCTCGGGGCTGCCGCTGACGATCAGGTCGTCAACCACCGACTCGGGGATGGCCGCCAGCGCACCCTGACGGTCTCCGGCTGCCCACAGATCCCACATGGGTTGAAGCTGTTCAGCCCGTCCCAGCCAACGGTGGAACTCGGCATACACCGGCACGTTCAGGTACGAGGCGATGGCGAACCGTCCGAACGACAGCACCTGGTCACGGTCGGTGCTGGGGAACACCATGATCCGGGCCACCACCTCTTTGTCAGGGCCTCCTCGATGAACATGAGGGACCACGGTGGCCACGTCGTCGACACTCAGCCAGTTGATGATGGCCCCGTCGCCCTCGCGACCAGCCAGCCGCAACATTCCCTCCCGCAGGGCGGCGATCATGATCTTGGGAGCGGTCTCGGGTACCAAGCCGAGCTTGAAGCCCTTGACCGAGAAGGTGTCGTAGTCCTCGGTGATCTTGGCTCCGCTCAGAGCGACACGGAGAAAGCGGACCATGTCACGGACCTTGCGGTACGGGTCTTCGAAGGCGATGTCGTTCCACCGCTCGACGATCACGTTCGATGAAGTACCGATCCCGAAGGCCACCCGCCCGGGCGCAGCGTCGGCCAGCGTGGCCACGCACTGGGCAAGGGTGGCCGGTCCCCGAGTGAAGGCGGGAACGATGGCGCTACCGAGTCGCAGGGAAGGAGCCCACGCCGATGCCAGGGCGAGGGGCGTGAAACCGTCGGATGCGCTGGCTTCGCTGGACCAGACGTCGGTGTAGCCGAGATCGGCCAGCTCGGAGATCCAGTCGCGCTGAGCGTGCAGCGGTACCCCATCGAAGGGAATGGTCATTCCGTAGCCCTGGTAGGTCATGTCGGGAACCTACTGGACGTGAAGGAGCCCGGGGCGGGGTCGTGTACCACCGCGACGAGCCAGATCGGGCACTACTCGTCGGGGTCGATGGTCAGGTTGGGACGGGTTCCGGGGTTGGCCCCGGTGGGGTCCCAGTAGCGCACGATCGTCGACTGTGACGCCACCGCCATCAGCGTCCCGGTGTCGGACCAGAGATGCACGGTGCCGTGACCGAACCCATTGCCGATTCCGTCGACCGTGACATCGACCAGGATCCACTCGGTGGGCACCACGTTCACCACTCGCAGCGTGTTGTCCAGGCTGTTCCCGCCGGCGTAGGCCCCCAGGGCCTGGCCGATACCGAATGGCACGTAGTCCCCCAGGATGGCCAAGGTCACCGCCGAGGGCTCACTCAACTCGGGCAGCCGGACCCACAGCGCGGACCGCCCTTCGGTCATCGGACGACCGGGCAGATCCTCCCAGTCGCGGGCGTGCGCCAGCCGAACCTCCATGCGGCTCATCAGGGTTCCCTCACCCGGTAGCCGCATGGAACGGGCCGGGCATTCATCGGGGCGTGGAACCTCGATCGGCTGGGCCCAGACCTGATCGGAGTCGGAGGCTCTCGTTCCCAGAGCAGCGTTGACCGTGAAGATCTCGCGGTCATCCACGTGGCCGATCACCCGGGCCTGGGTGCTGTTGTGCCCAGACACCGCCACCGTTACGTCCAGGTCGAGCACCGATCCCGGCGTGGCGTAGGACAGGTACTGGGCGGTTGCCCACACCAACGGCCGGCCGGTGGTCTGTTCGAGTGCCGCGATGGCCGCCCCCAGTCCGCAGCCACCGAACAGGAAGCCACCGAGCGTCGACAGCCCCTGGGTGACCGGCAGGTACCAGCGATGAGGGTTGTGGGTGGGGGTGAGACCGAGAAACTCCTGGGCATCCACGGTCGGGACCATAACCGGAGGCCGTTGCACGCCGTCCACCCTTTGCACCTCTAGCGGACCCCGTCGGGCTCCTGAGGTGACACTCGACCGGGATCCAGTGACCCCCGACCGGGTGACGACAACGCCGGAAGCGCCTACGGTCGCAGCCATGGGTATCCAGCATGTGGTCCTTTTCCGTTTTCACGAAGGCACCGACCCCGGAGCCGTCGACGCCATGGCCGACGCCCTTCGGCACCTGCCCTCTCTGATCCCTCAGGTGGCCACCTACAGCGTCGGCCCTGACCTGGGCCTGTCCGACGGGTCGTGGGACTTCGCAGTATCGGCCCGTTTCGCCACCGTCGAGGACTTCAACACCTACCGGCATCACCCAGAGCACCAGTCGGTACTGACCGAACTGATCGAGCCAATTTGCGCCGAGCGCCGGTCGGTGCAGTTCGAGTACTAGTCGATGTAGCTCGGCTTCCGCCGGCCTCCGCGATCAGCTCGGATTCGACCGACTGGGCCTTCATCTCCAAACCGTCTGGTGACATTCGACCCTGGCCAATGGGATCGAACAGATGTACGATGCGGGAGACGAAGCCCTCGTTGTCACAGCCCCTGAGGAGGATGTCGACATGGCCGAGCAACTGAACCTCAACACCGACTACAACTCCACCGACTTCAACTCCACCGACCGCAACGCCACCACCTCCATCGCCGCCGAGCCCCGCCGGGCATGGCAACTCGACGAACGCACCCGAGAGGTCGGTCGACGCGGCATCGCTTCGGCTCGGGCCGCCCTAGCTGCCCATCGCCC
>CAUJFC010000086.1 GCA_963169755.1 Actinomycetota bacterium
CCGACCGTCGGGCGGCTTCCTCCACGTCGGCGTGCCAACGGATGGGCACCGGTGCGAGCCGCATGAGCGATCCGTTGGCAGCAGACTCCTGATCGACCGGGTTGTCGACGACCGCCCCGGTGGTCTCGAACCGGCGGAGGGCGGCACTGGTGGTGGCCCCAATGTCGAAACACCGGCCGGTCGAGGACCAGTGTCCGTGGCGCCACCACGCCACATAACGACGGAGTTGATCGGCCGGATCCAGCTCGCCGGTGTCGATGATCGACTCGGCCAGACACATCGCCATCGAGGTGTCGTCGGTCCACTGCCCGGCCTTCAGCGCGAAGGGCCCGCCGCCCACCATGTCGTCGATCGGGGCGAATGATCCGGGCCGCTCGAACTCGAGGGTGGTGCCGACGGCGTCGCCCACCGCCAGCCCCACCAGCGCTCCCACCGCCCTGTCGCGTGATTCCATGGCCACTCCCTCCTCACTGGGCTCGCCATGGTGCCACAGCCCCGACGAAGGCCTACCCGTCATTTCCCGGCGAAATGGGGTGCGAGGTCGGGGTTCGCCTACGCAGATCTCGAAGGTTCTCGATGGCGCCGCAGAGGCCAGTTCAACTGCTGGAGTTGATTAGTTCGGCCACATCAGAATGCATGGCAGCGAGACCCCGATCAGATGTCACGAGGCGACCTGCGGCGCCCGCCCCTTCAGGCGCCTCGGCTGGCGGTGATGTGTTCGACCATCTGGTCGACCACGGTGCCCCACCCGTCGTGGAATCCCATCTGGGCGTGCTGGGCTGCGCCCTCGGGGTCCTGATGAATGGCGACTGCCCGATAGCGACACCCGCCACCGTCGAGCGGGGTCAGTTCCAGCACGGCCGTGAAGGGCATCGGCCCCGTCTGGGGGCGATAGCCGGTGGTGAGTCCGCTGGTCCAGACCAGGCGCTCCCCGGCAACGACCTCGAGGATGCAGCCGGTTTCATCCATCATCTGGTTGCCGTCGGGGTCATTCATCACGGTCCGGAATCCGCCACCGGGACGGAGGTCGATCTCGATCAGGGGAACCGAGTAGGGCCGGGGCGCGAACCACTGCTTGAGCGATTCGGGGTCGGTCCATGCCGCGAACACTTCCTCGGCACTCACCGGTACCTCACGGACCAATTCGAGGTCGAGGTCGGGGTTGACGGTGTGGGGGGTGTAGTTCATGGGGTTTGCTTTCTGGTTAGGAACTGTTCGAGCTGGTCGAGCCGCTGCTCCCAGACTCGGCGCTGGTCGGCGAGCCAACCTTGTGCGGCGTCGAGCCCGGGAGGTGAGAGTTGGTAGGTCCGGGTTCGGCCGGACTTTTCCGATGTGACCAGCCCAGCGTTCTCGAGCACCTTGAGGTGCTGGAGGAACGAGGGCAATGCCATGTCGAACGGCTCGGCCAGATCCGACGTGGATGCCGGGCCTGACACGAGTCGTTCGATCACCCGGCGCCGAGTCGGGTCAGCCAAGGCCTTGAAGACCTCATCGACCCGATCCGAACGGTTAGGCATTGACCTAAGTATTGCACGGATGTCAACCCTCTGACCACCCCCGGTGCGCGACCGCACCGGAGGTGACGAGGCGGGGCCGGCTCAGTCGGTGTCGTCGGCCCTCCGCTCGTTGACCCAGTCGATGATGGCGCCGTTGTAATCCGGCGGCCCCACGGTGCTTACCCCGTCGATGTTGGTTGCCACATGCTTGTCGCACGCCTCGGGCAGCTTGGTGTCATCGACGCAGAGGCGAAGGTTCGTCGACCTACCAGATGGTCCCTGGTCCTCGATGGCAGATCGGAGCAACTCGTGCTGACAGTCGGCGGCGTTCATCTGAACCGTGGCCCCGCTGGCCGTGGGGCATGGGGTCGGCTCGGCCCCGCACGGGTTCTTGTCAGCCAGGGACCACACCTGCATGATCGGTACCGTCAGTCTCCCGCTGCTGACCAGAAGGTGCGGCTGGTTGGCCGGGTCGGCCACCTCTGAGTCCCATCGGGCCATGATCAGCTCGCCCTCTTCCTGGCCTCGGGCGCACTCGCTTCCGATCTGTTGTTGAACCAGCTCGAAATCGAAGTTGATGACTCCCGAGTCGGCCACGATCCCAGCCGGCGTCAGACCCTGTCGCTGGAGCGCCCACGCGTTGTGGAAGGTGCCCGCAGACCCGGCACTGCCTCCGTGGAGGAAGAAGTCGTTGGTGGGGTAGTTCTGGGTGACGAAACGGATGGCGGCGTTGGTCGCCAGCTGGCCGTTGGTGGTGCGGGCAGGGTCGGGATTGTTGAGGTCGGTCGTATTGGTTCCGGCGTAGAGGTCATGACTGCAATACGAGACAGACATGAGGCGGTAGGACTCGCCAGGTTGCGCAGCCAGGCGCTGCACGAGCCCGGTCTGGAGTTTGGCTGAGAGCTGAGCGGACCCTTCCTGATCCATGAAGCTCGGCCGTTGGGCCTGGCTCTGGGCGTTGAAGTGACCCACACCCCCGCCGTGCATGTAGACCCAGAGTGGGGCAACGGTCTGGTCGTCGGACCCGACCTTGGTGGCCACGACAAAGGTCTGGTAACCCGAGATCGAACAGGGATAAGCACGGTTCTCGAAGTAGCGCACGGTCCATCCGTTGGACTCGGTTGTGCTCATCTCCACGATTTGGTCGGTACTTCCGGGTGTGTCCAGGCAGGCGGTTGTCCCGAAGGCCACCAGTACGGCAATGGCCACGAGCACGAGTCGGCCGCGCTGCCTTCCGAGGGTTGACATGTCGATTCCTCCAATGGTGGATGCTGCGATCGCCACTCTCTGACGCCCGGCTGTGAATTCACTGGCAGTTCCGCCAGAAACAGCAGGGAGGAGAGGGACGGCCAGGAACGCTTCAGCCGCCTGGACTCCGTCTTGGCTGAGATGAACGAGACCGCGACTCCCACCCCCGAACAACAAGAGGAATTCACCTTCGAGGGCATGCCCGAGGGCGTCGCGCTCGAGAAGCTGAGCTTCGAGGACCTGGGATCTGGGCGCACCCGGCTCAGCGCTCAGTCGCTGGTGGACAGCT
>CAUJFC010000087.1 GCA_963169755.1 Actinomycetota bacterium
CTCACCGACACCAACCGGCCACCGTCCCACTCGAAGTCCAGCCGCCGACCGGCGCCGTCTTGCATGTAGTCGGCCACGCCCCCACCATCGCGCACGATCGTGACCACATTGTCGAACTGGTCACCCATCGCCACCAACCGGCCGGCAGCATCGAAGGTGAACGTCTCGAAATGGTTCCGGGTGAACACCCAGCCCCCACCCGACAGCTCCTCCAGCTCTGCGGTGAACCGCGGGGGTGCCGTCCACACCCCACCCACCAACTCGAACGGGACCGTGGAGCCGCCCTCCTGCTCCACCACCGCCGCCGTGCCGTCCTCGACCACCGCCATATCCAACAACGACGACCACCCATGCCCCACCGGGCCATCGGTGCCCGACGCCAGCGAGTTGTACGCCAACGAGAACCCCAATCCCGGACCCCGACCGCCCACCTCGATCCCCGGCAATCCCATGTGTTGATTGCCCGTGCGAGTGTCCACCGGATCCGCCGCCACCTGCTGAGATGCACACGGATCACACAGCGCTCGATTCGACCCGAACGTCTCAGACTCGGGGATCAGCCCGTTCGGACACCCCGGCGGGTCATACGGATCACCGCCCGTGACCGTGAACCCCGCCGACCACCCCAGATCCGCGCCACCCTTCTCCCGCTTCGAACTGATCCCGAGAGTGAACCGCTGCGACACACCAGTGTTGTTCGTGTAGGTGTATCCCACATGGTCTTCGAGCTCGAAGCGACCGAAGGCACCACCAGTGTCGACGCTCAAGTCGAAAGGCCTGCCCGAGTCGATCATGGTGCCCAGGTCCGACGTCTTGTAGATCTCGACAAGGCTTGTGAACTCGACCCAGGTATGCGCATATGCACTGGTCGCCAAAGCCGAACCCTCCTGATTCGACCACAACGACGCACCCGCCGGCACCCACACCGTCACCCACTGCGGTGCGGTGTAAGACCCAGACCCCGCATCATGAAGCTCCACCCGCTGAGATGACGAACACCACAACTCCGGCGCACCCTCAGCCCCCGAACCAGGATCAATCGCCGCCACCACCGGCCTCGGCGCCACCACCAACACCCCAGCCACCAACCCCACCACCACCAGCCACCCCACCCAACGGCGAAACAGCCCTACCCCGCCACCAGCCCTAGCCAGCCACCACGAGAGAGAGAGAGAGAGAGCACCCGACCCACTTTCACGTCCGAAGTACCGACCACCATCGGCGCCACCACGAGAGACTTGAACAGTCACGTGCGACGGGAGGCCTCCCCGCCCACCAAGGCACTGGGCACTGACCTACCGACAGCGCCGAAACGACGGGGAGTGGGTGCCAGCGCTGCAGGACCAGAACCTCGTGGAGGCCAACAGCGACTATTGGGGGGCGTCTCTGGTCAGAACCGACGGTGGTGCTCAACGCCCCCGATGTAGGTCGCGGCCACCGCCAAATCACCAGGGCTGGTAGAAGCGAGGTTGCCATCCAACACCACCAGATCGGCGCGCTGGCCGACCTCGATGCTGCCCAGCCGATCACCGGTACTGCGCGCCGAGCTGGCGCCAACCGTGTAACAGGAGAGGGCCTCGACGACAGTGAGGGCCTGCTCGTCGGCCAGGCCGCGCCGGTCGACAGCGGCATCGATGGCGTCGAGCACGCTGGAGGACTCGATGGGAGCGTCAGACGAGCCCGCCACCGGGACTCCGGCATCGAGCAGGGTCCGGAACGGATAGACCCGGCTCATCCGTTCCGAACCCAGACGGTCTCGCAGCCAGTGGGCTTCGCTGCGCAGATTGATGGGCTGGATCACACAGGTGATCTGGTGGGCGGCGAACAGCTCGATCGTCTCGTGGTCGAGCACCGAGGCATGCTCCACCCGGTGACGGTGGGCCCCGGGGTGACGTCGCAGCAGACGGTCAAACAGCACAGCCGCATCGTGGTTGGCACGGTCACCGATGGCATGGACGCAGATCTGGAGCCCAGCCAGGTGCGCAGCTTCCATGCGGGTGTAAGCGTCATCGTCGGTCAGTGTCCGCATGCCCGAGGTGTGAGTGCGATCGGTGAACGGCGAGTGCATGCAGGCCGAGGCCCCGCCCAAAGTCCCGTCGAGGAACAGCTTCACAGCGTCGACGCGCCGACCCCGCTCGGGATCGTGCAGTGAGGCGATGGTCCGGTAGTCGTCGATCATCTTCGGATCGGGGGTGATGAGAATGGTCTGGACATCGAACGGCACCCGCTGGACCAGCTCGGACCAGGCGACCGCCTCCATCTCGCCGGCCGCACCAGACGGGCCCTCCGCCGAGGTCTGACACATGGCGCTGATAGCGGTGACGCCCTGCCCGATGAGCCGTTCGGTCCATCGGGCACGACCCGCCTCCAGTGACTCCATGGTCACCTCGGGCATCAACGCCAACAGCTCGGCCACTGAGTTCTCACCCACCAGGCCGGTGGGTCGGCCCGACTGGTCGCGCTCCACGTAACCGCCCGCCACCACATGGGCGGGGTCGGCCAGACCCGAGACTTGGAGAGCAGCGGTCGAAGCCACTGCATGGTGGCCGTCTCGGCGCACCAGGACCACCGGCCGACCGGCTCCCACCGCGTCCAACTCGGCCACGGTGGGCATCCGTCGCTCCGCGAGCAGCAGGTCATCGAGTTGGAACCCGATCACCGCTTCACCTCCGGCCCTCGTGGCCGCCTCCGTGTCCGGAGACCCCGATCGGATCGCATCGGCCACCAGGTCGAGCACATCAGCCACCGAGCGGGCGTCGTCGAAGCGAAGGTGCTGCTCGAACACACTCATGATCAGCGGGTGCAGGTGGGCGTCGACCAAGCCCGGCACCAGGGTGCGGCCGCCCAGGTCGACCTCGGTGGCCGGCCCCCCGAGCGCGGCACGGCAGACGTCGGCGGGCCCCGCGGCCACGATCCGACCATCTACCACCGCCACCGCGTCGTGATCGTCGGGCACCGGCGCCGGGCGGTAGACGCGACCGTTGAAGAAGAGCAGGGGTCCGGCCCCGGTTGAGGAGGGGTTGGTCATCACAACTCAAGCGAGGCAGGTGGTGGGGGCCGCGATCAGGTGGTCATCGAGGGCGTCTCGATCGACCGTCACACCCCAGCCCGCTCCGCCCGGTAGCACCAGGTGGCCGCCTTCGATCTGGTAACGCTCGGTGGTGAGGTGGTTGTCGAACATCACGTCACCGGCGATCTCGGGAGAGTGCCCCAGCCGGTCCCAGCGGGCGGCGGCAATGTGGGCGTGAACCGCGGTTCCGATGCCCAGCGGCTGATTGTGGATGATCGTGCCCATGCCGCGGGCCGCGGCGTAGTCGATGGCTCGCATGGCACCAGTGACGCCACCGGGACGCTCGGCGTTGATGCCCATGATCCCCATGCCACCGGCTTCGATGAGTGCCACTGCATCGGCCAGGGTGAAGAAACCCTCATGGAGGAAGAGCGGGATGGCCGTGCGGCGCGAGAGCGAGACCATCCCCAGCAGGTCGCTGACCGCCAGGGGCTGCTCGGCCGCCTCGATACCCAAGGGTTCGATCATCGACAGCGCCCGGGCGGCGGTGGCCACGTCGTAGGCTTGGTTGTAGTCGACCCGAATCGTGAGGTCATGTCCGCAGCGTTCGCGTACGGCGGCGATCACGTCGCGGTCGGCGTGAGGGTTGGTCCCC
>CAUJFC010000088.1 GCA_963169755.1 Actinomycetota bacterium
GCACCCCGTCGTCGGATCCGAGCAGAGAGCTGATCGCCCGCTCGGGATGAGGCATCAGTCCGACCACGTTGCGCTCGGCATTGCAGATACCGGCGATGTCGTCCACCGAGCCATTCGGGTTGTCGACATAGCGCAGCACCACCCGATCCTGATCGCGCAGCTCAGCCAGGGTCTCGGGCGAACAGGTGAAGTTGCCCTCGAAGTGGTTGATGGGAACTCGCAGCACCGTCCCAACCTCAGTAGCACTGGTCAGAACCGACTCGGTGGTCTCCACCCGCAACTCCACCGTGGTGCACAGGAACTTGAGGCCCCGATTCTTCTGTAGTGCCCCAGGCAGCAGGCCGGCCTCGGTGAGGACCTGGAAGCCATTGCAGATTCCCAACACCGGTCCGCCAGCGGCCGCGTGCTCGCGAACTGCGTCCATCACTGGTGAAAACCGGGCGATGGCGCCGGGCCGAAGGTAGTCACCGTGGGCGAACCCGCCCGGTATGACAACCGCATCCACGCCGTTCAGGCTGGGGTCACCGTGCCAGCAGATCTCGGCCTCACCGCCGAGGAGGCGCACCGCCTCGATGACATCGTGCTCGCAGTTCGAACCGGGGAAAAGCACCACCCCGACCCGAGCACTCATCGCGACGCCCCCTCCACCGCCGACAGGGTCACCCGGGCGGTCTCAATAACCGGGTTGGTCAGGAACCGGGCGCACAGATCATCAACCTCGGAGCGGGCGGCATCCTCGTCGGTCGAGTCGAGCTCGAACACGATCTGCTTACCGACCCGAACGCCAGTGACGCCGTCGAACCCGAGGTGCGGCAGTGAGCGTTCGATGGTGGCGCCCTGCGGGTCGGCCACCCCCTCACGGAGCGATACGTCGACCTGAACCGAAAAGCGCATGACCCCATCGTTCCACAGCCCCCCACCTCCCGATCGAACCCGACCGGCTGGGCATACCGGCTGAGCGGGTCCAGGTCAGCCTGGCCAGTCGTCGAATGAGAGACCGGTGATCCGCTCGTAGGCCTCGATGTAGCGGGCTCGGGTGGCCTCCACCACCTCTGACCCCAACGCAGGTGGAGGGGGTGTCTTGTCCCAGTCCAGCCCATCGAGATAGTCACGAACCGGCTGCTTGTCGAAGGAGGGAGGAGTGGAACCCGGCACCCACTGGTCGGCCGGCCAGAAACGCGACGAGTCCGGGGTCAACACCTCGTCGGCGAGGATCAACTCACCCGCGATCAGGCCGAGCTCGAACTTGGTGTCGGCGATGACGATCCCTCGGGCGGCGGCCCACTCGGCACCCCGTTGATAGACCGCCAGTGAGACGTCTCGGGCCCGGGTCGCCAGATCCTCGCCCACCAACTCGACCGCCTCCGAGAAGCTGAGGTTGACATCGTGCTCGCCCAACTCACCCTTGGTGGACGGAGTGAAGACCGGCTCGGGAAGCTGCGCCGACTCGAGCAGACCTTCTGGAAGGGTGGCCCCGTGCATGGTTCCCGAGGTCTTGTACTCCTTCCATGCCGAGCCGGTGATGTAGCCCCGCACGATGCACTCGATGGGGAGCATCTCGGCCCGCCGGCACAGCATCACCCGCCCCGCCAGATCGGGGTGACGGGCTTCGGCGGGCATGTCGCTGAGATCGGTCGAGATGAGATGCCCCGGTACCAGGTCGGCGAACAGCTCGAACCAGAATGCCGACATGGCGGTGAGCACCCGCCCCTTGTCGGGGATGGGCTCTTCCATGATCACGTCGAAGGCCGAAATCCGGTCAGAGGCGACCAGCAGGAGCCGACCGTCTCCAGCGTCGTAGATGTCTCGGACCTTGCCCGATGAGAGGTGAGGGAGGGCGATGTCGACCATGGACGGGACGCTACCGGAGCAACCCCTCCTGGCACCTCAGCGAGGTCTCCAACCTGGCCGCAACGAAGGGTGCACTCATCTGCTCGGATCCTCAGTCTCAGAGAGATCCTCAGCCTCAGAGAATCGCTCCGGGCCGATAGCTGGCCGCCACCGGGTCGGCAGCCGCCAGCTCTTCCACCCGGGCAACGAAAGACGCCACCTGAGCGGGAGCGGCCCCCACGAAATCGATCGGGCGAGCCACCGCGGCCGAGATGGCCTGTCGATCCAACCCCAAGCGAGGATCGACGGCCAGACGATCCAGAAGGAGGTTCTCGGCCGCACCCTGCTCACGCATCTCGAGGGCGACGGCCACCGCGTGTTCCTTGATGGCTTCGTGCGCCTGCTCACGGCCCACGCCGGCCCGTACCGCTGCCATCAGAACCTTGGTAGTGGCCAGGAACGGCAGATAGCGCTCCAGTTCCCGGTCGATCACCGTCGGGTAGGCGCCGAACTCATCGAGCACGGTCAGGAAGGTTTCGAACAGGCCATCCAGAGCGAAGAAGGCATCGGGCAGCGCCACTCGGCGCACCACCGAGTCGCTCACGTCTCCCTCGTTCCACTGGTCTCCGGCCAGGTGGGTAACCATTGCGAGATGGCCCGCCAGGATGGCAGTGAAACCGTTGACCCGCTCGCAGGAGCGGGAGTTCATCTTGTGCGGCATTGCTGAGGACCCGACCTGGCCGGGCTTGAATCCCTCAGTCACCAGTTCCTGACCAGCCATCAACCGGATGGTGGTGGCCAGGCTCGACGGACCCGACGCCGCCTGAACCAGCGCTGACACCACGTCGAGGTCGAGCGAGCGAGGATAGACCTGCCCGACGTTGTCCAGAGTCGCCGCGAATCCGAGGTGACTGGCCACCGCCGACTCCAGTTGCTCGACCGCTTCGGCCGAGCCAAGCAGGTCGAGCATGTCCTGCTGAGTTCCGACGGGGCCCTTGATTCCGCGCAACGGATAGCGGGCGATCAGGTCGTCGATTCGGGCCAGCGCCACCAGTTGCTCTTGACCGGCATTGGCGAACCGCTTACCCAGGGTCGTCGCCTGAGCGGGCACGTTGTGGCTCCGACCGGTGAGCACGGTGGCGGCGTACTCTGCTGCCCGCTCGGCGGTACGCACCAGCGCGGTGACCATCCGCGACCGCACCAGTAACAGTGCATCGCGGACCTGAAGCTGCTCCACGTTCTCGGTCAGGTCGCGGGAGGTCATGCCCTTGTGGATGTGCTCGTGGCCCGCCAGAGCACAGAACTCCTCGATCCGAGCCTTCACGTCATGGCGGGTCACCCGTTCCCGGGCCGCGATCGACTCCAGATCGACCTGATCCACCACCGCCCGGTAGGCGTCAATCACTCCGCCAGGAACTTCCACTCCCAGGTCGCTCTGAGCCTGAAGGACTGCCAGCCAGAGCTTGCGCTCCAGGACCACCTTGGTGGAGGCCGACCAGATGGCGACCATCGGCTGGCTGGCGTAGCGATGGGCGAGCACGTTGGGAACAGCAGTCACGGACCGATGGTATCCAGCCTTCCTGTTTCCCGGTTGGGTCGGCCTCCCGCACCAATAGGCCATAAGGATCACCTGTATGGGTCATGTAGCCCAGGTCATCGGCAACCGCGAGCCGGATGAGCCGGCCAATCTGTACGCCCTGTGCCTTCTGGCGGCTCATACCACTTTCAGTGGCCGTTTTGGGTCTTTTGGTCCTAGGGTTTCACTGAGGGGGGCCGTCCGGCTCATTTCCGGCTCAGAACCCGAATAATGCTTCACGTTTTGGTTTGCAGGGCCGAAGGTAGATCAGACCTCACCGGATCAAAGGGGAGACCGACGAATGAGCTACTGCCAGCGTCACATGGAGGAACTCTCAGCGGGTGAATGCCGGAGCTGCCATGGCTCCTACTGCGCTCGGTGCCTCGTGTATTCGTTCGGTCCCAAGAAGCCGCCATTCTGTGTCGGCTGTGCTCTGCGCGCCTCGGGGGTCCGGTCCGGAGCCCGGCCAACCCTCCAACCCCAGCCGGCTCCGGCGATGGCGGCCTCATCGTTCGATGACGCGCCAGCCATGTTCGGAGACACCTCCTCCAACCACCGTCACGATCCTCCAGCACCCGGCGGCGGCCTGCCGGCCAACGGGTCGGTCAAGTCCTCATGGGCGCAGCGTCGAGCCGAGCGCCAGGCGGCCAAGGCCGCTCGACGCAGCGGCGCAGCGGGTCCGTCACCGGCCGAGGCATCACCCATGGCCGGTCTGGATCCCGTGTTGTCGGCCAATGATCGCCAGGCGCTGGGCCGCCTGGTCGAGTCGGCTCGGGTCTGAGGACTCTCCGCCGGGTTTCCGCAGATCAGGAAACCGCAGCTCGAGCCGCTCGGTCCTCAACCAGCGCCTCGACCAGGTTCGGGTCGCTGATAGCCAGCATCTGTACCACCAGTAGGGCGGCGTTGACGGCACCGTCAACCGCGACCGTGGCCACTGGAATGCCCCGGGGCATCTGCACGGTTGCGTACAGAGCGTCAACGCCGTTGAGCGCTCCTCCTGACAGCGGCACCCCGATCACCGGCAGGGTCGTGTGGGCCGCGGCAGCCCCCGCCAAGTGGGCCGCCATTCCCGCCCCGCAGATGATCGCCGAGTAACCGGCATCGCGCGCTCCGCTGACGAACTCGGCCACCTGTACCGGGGTCCGATGGGCCGACATCACCCGGACATCAGCCAAGATCCCGAAGGCGTCCAGGGTGTCGGCGGCCGGCTCCATCTTGGGCCGGTCGTTGGGCGAACCCATCAGGATCGCGACCTTGTATTCAGTCATTCGGCTGTCTCCCTGTTCAGAGCGAATGGTCAAGAACTGTGGATGGTCACCCAGTGGCGATGTCGGTCCGAAAGTGCAGCCCCGGCCACCGCAGGTGGCCAACCGCCTCGTAGGCTTGTGCACGGGCCGAAACCGCATCCGGGCCCCGACCGATGGCGTTGAGTACCCGCCCGCCCGCGGTAACCAACTGGTTGTCCTCGTTGGCAGCGACTCCGGCGGTCAGCATCGTCACCTCGGCAACGGCGGTTGCCTCGTCCAGCCCCGCTATCGGATCGCCGGTGCGCGGTGACTCGGGATAGCCCTCGCTGGCCACCACCACCAGCACCACGGTGTCGTTCGAGAAGGTCGGAGCGGGGACGGCTCGGAGGTCTCCGTCGGCGGCGGCTGCCAGCAACTCGGCCAAGTCGGACGTGATCCGTAGCAGCACCACCTGAGAATCGGGATCGCCGAAACGGATGTTGTACTCGATCAGGCGGGGGCCATCGGGGGTGAGCATGAGTCCGGCGTACAGGACACCGCGGTAGTCGATGCCCCGGGCTCTCAGCTCGGCCAGGGTGGGCTCGATGAAATCCTTCGCCACCGTCTCGGCCAGGTCGTCGGGTGCGAAGGGAAGGGGCGACCAGGCCCCCATCCCACCGGTATTGGGTCCCTGATCGCCGTCGCCCACCCGCTTGAAGTCTTGAGCGGGCGGCAGACACACGGTCCGTTCGCCATCGCAGACGGCGAAGACCGATACCTCGGGACCGCTCAGGTGTTCCTCGATCACCACCCGTCGACCGGCCGACCCAAACGACTCCCCGCCCAGCTTGGCCCTCACGTCGGCCTCGGCCTCGGCCAAATCGGTGGTGACCAGAACTCCCTTGCCGGCGGCCAGGCCGTCGGTCTTGATCACGTAGGGACCGGGGGTCGAACGCAAATGGGCCACCGCCAGTTCGGCATCGTCAAAGGTGGCAAAGCCGGCGGTGGGCACTCCGGCGGCGGTGACCAGCTCTTTCATGAAGGCCTTGGAGCCCTCGACCCGGGCACCGTCGGCTCCGGGCCCGAGTACCCGGACCCCAACGGCCCGGAGCCGGTCGGCCAGCCCGTCCACCAGCGGCTGTTCTGGCCCGATCACCACCAGGTCGACGTCGCCCGCGGCCACCAGGTCCTCCACGGGAGTGGGCACCGATCCCGGGATACCGGGATTACCGGGGGTGACGACCACCTCAGCAGTGCGGCCAAGCACCAGGGCCAGCGCGTGTTCCCGTCCACCAGAACCGACAACCACGACCTTCATCCGGCGTGCCTCTGCACGTACTGCTCCCGACCGGGCCCCACACCCACCAGCGTGACCGGAACCCCCACCTGATCCTCCAGAAACGCCAGGTAGGCCTCGGCCGCCGCCGGCAGGGCTGCCGCATCTGTTGTCTCGGACAATGGGGTCTTCCATCCCGGAAGTTCCTCGTACACCGGAACCGCGGCGTGCAGGTCACTCTGGTGATAGGGCAGGTGGGTCACCCGTTCACCGTTGATCTCGTAGGCCACACAGACCTTGACCGAGTCGAGGTCATCGAGAATGTCCAGCTTCGTGATGGCCAACTCGGACAATGAGTTGAGACGGACGGCCTGACGCAGCATCACGGCGTCGAACCAGCCGGGACGTCGCCTGCGTCCGGTGACGGTGCCGTACTCGCGACCCACCTCCACGAAGTGGTCTCCCAGCCTGATCTCTTCGTCGGAAGCGGCCGCGGCCGGCTTTCCGCCTATGGCTTCAGACGAAATGGCCAGTTCGGTCGGGAACGGCCCGGTCCCGACACGGGTGACATAGGCCTTGGCCACGCCGATCACCCGGTCGATGTAGCGGGGACCCACCCCCGCCCCGGTACACACTCCGCCCGCCACCGGGTTGGACGAGGTGACGAAGGGATACGTGCCGTGATCCAGGTCGAGGAACGTGGCCTGGGCCCCTTCGAACAGGACCTGCTGGCCGGCTTCGAGCGCTTCGTGCACCAGCGTGACCGTGTCGGCGATGTGGGGGGCCAGCGCCGGTGCACACACATCCAGGTACTCGGCCGCTATCTCATCGGGATCCAGCGGTAGCTGGTTGAACACCTTGGCCAGTACCGCGTTCTTCTCTCGGGCCAGACCTTCGAGCTTGGCGCGAAAGATCTTGGGGTCGAGCAGATCCTGAACCCGGATACCCACTCGCGAGGCTTTGTCGGCGTAGGCCGGACCGATGCCTCGCTTGGTGGTGCCGAGCTTGCGGCTTCCCAGCCGCCGCTCGATCAGTCGGTCCAACTCCTGGTGGTAGGGCAGGATCAGATGGGCGTTGCCACTCACCCTCAGGTTGGACGGATCGACGCCCTTGGAGCGCAGCATCTCCATCTCGGCCAACAGCACCCGGGGGTCGACCACCACGCCGTTGCCGATGATCGGTGTGATGTGGGGGTAGAGGATCCCACTGGGGCACAACTGGAGGGCGAAGCTCTGGCCGTCCACCACCAGGGTGTGCCCGGCGTTGTGTCCCCCCTGGTATCGCACCACCTGGTGCATCTCGCGAGCCACCAGATCGGTGAACTTGCCCTTGCCTTCGTCGCCCCACTGGGTTCCGACCACCACGGTCGCTGGCACGGTCGCGCTCCTCACATCGGCGTTCAGACCGAGAGGCGATGCTAGCGGTGGGGTCGCCCCCGGAGCCGAATGGAATCTCGCCTTCTGGCTGATCGCTACTGAAAAAGTGAGTCGGACGGTGGCTTCACCCGGCAGGATGTAGCCCATGCCAGTGGCCACCACCGACACGACCTCCACCGACCCCGCGGCCGGAGACGTAGCCGCCCGGGCGGTCAACGCCCGCAAGCACTACGGCACCGGTGACACCGCCGTGCACGCTCTGGACGGTGTCACAGTGGACTTCGAGGTGGGCCGGTTTGCCGCCATCATGGGGCCTTCGGGATCGGGCAAGAGCACCCTCATGCACTGCCTGGCCGGCCTGGATGAGCTCACCTCTGGCGAGGTCTGGATCGAGGGGGTGAACCTCACGACCCTCAGCGAGAAGGAGCTGACCCGGGTGCGCCGGGACCGGGTGGGGTTCGTCTTTCAGGCCTTCAACCTGATCCCTACTCTCAGCGCCAGCGAGAACATCGTGCTTCCCCTGTCGCTGGCCGGCCGATCGGTCGACCAAGCCTGGTTCGACGAGGTGGTGGAGACCGTCGGGCTCGGAAACCGGCTGTCGCACCGGCCCAGCGAGCTCTCCGGTGGGCAGCAACAGCGTGTGGCGGTGGCCCGGGCCCTGGCGTCCAAACCGGCGATCATCTTCGCCGACGAGCCCACCGGCAACCTCGATTCCCGCTCCAGCGCCGAGATACTCACGTTCATGCGCCGCGCCGTATCCGACTACGGCCAGACCATCGTGATGGTCACCCACGACCCGGTGGCAGCCAGCTATGCCGACCGGGTGCTGATCCTCGCCGACGGCAACATCGTCCACGAGATCACCGACCCCACCACCGACACGGTCGTGGACTTCATGAAGACCTTCGGCGAGTAGCAGAGCCGGAAACCCAACAACTCCCCCAGGTTCCAACCAATGCTCAGCACCACCTTGCGTTCGCTGTGGTCCCACAAGCGACGACTCATATCCACCTGCGTGGCCGTCATCCTCGGGGTGGCGTTCATGTCAGGCACTCTCGTGCTCAACGCCACTCTCAGCCGGGTGTTCGACGATCTCTTCGCCGAGATGGGTCAGGGAATCGACGCCGTCGTGCGGGGACCTGAGCTGTTCGAGAACGAGTTCACGGGCACCGTCCGAGACCTGTTGCCCGAGGACACTGTCGAGAACGTGGAAAGGGTGCCAGGGGTGGCCGCCGCCGAGGGTGTGGTGGTCGGCTACGACTCGACTCTGCTGGACGCCCACGGCGACCCGGTCGGAGGTGCCGGTCCGCCCACGGTGGTCGGTTCCTGGAGCGCCAACCCGATTCTGTCGTCGTACCAGGTGGTGGAAGGGCGGGCGCCCGAGGCCGACGATGAGGTGATCATCGACCGGGGAGGAGTCCGCAAGGGAGAGTTCGAAGTCGGCGACCGGGTCACGCTGATCAACGCCAACGGACCCGAGCAGTTCACCCTGGTGGGTGTGTCAGCCTTCGGTGAGGCCGACTCTGCGGGCGGATCCACCTTCATAGGCACCACACTCGCCACCGCTCAGAGACTCCAGGCCAAGGAGGGCAAGGTCGACCAGATCGAAGTGGTCGCCGACGAGGGGGTATCGGCCGCCGACGTGGTGACCAATATCCGCGAGGCCAAGGTCGCACCCGGCGCCGAGGTCATCACCGGAGAGCAGCTCTCGGCCGAGACCTCGAGCAACATCAAGGAAGGGTTCAGCTTCTTCACCACCGCCCTGCTCGTGTTCGCGGCGGTGGCGCTGTTCGTGGGCTGGTTCATCATCTCCAACACCTTCAGCATCCTCGTTGCCCAGCGCACCCGTGAACTTGCTCTGCTCCGGGCACTCGGGGCCAGCAGGGCCCAGGTGTTGGGCTCGGTGCTGCTAGAGGCGGCACTGATTGGGGTGTTCTCCTCCCTGGTGGGGTTGATCGCCGGTATCGCCCTGGCCGGAGGGGCGTTCGCTCTGCTCAACGCCCTGGGAGTCGACATTCCCCAGACCAGTCTGGTGATCGGAGCTGATACGGCGATCGCTGCCGTGGTGGTCGGCCTCGGTGTCACCGCGGTGGCAGCGCTCATGCCCGCGGTGCGCGCCACCCGAGTACCTCCACTGGCCGCCCTTCGCGAGGTGGCTCTCGACCGTTCGGGAGGCTCCCGGTTGCGGGCCGGAGCTGGCGTGGTCATGTTGGTGATCGCCGCACTGCTGATTCGTCCTGCCCTCGGCGGTGATCTGCCCAGCAGCGAGCTTCCCAAGGTCGGCCTTGGTCTGGGACTACTGGTCATCGGGGTGCTGGTGCTGGGCCCGGTGATGGCCCGCCCCTTGGCACGAGTAGTCGGCGCATGGATTCCCCTGGTCAAGGGGGTCACCGGGACGCTGGCCCGGCAGAACGCCATGCGCAGCCCTCGACGGACCGCATCCACCGCCGCCGCCCTGATCGTTGGGGTGACGCTGGTCAGCTTCATCACTGTGTTCGCCAGCTCGACCAAGGCGTCCATCGCCGACGCCATCGGTCAGGGCTTCGACGGTGACTTCATCATCCAGCCTGCCAATCAGTTCTCGTTCCAGGGCGCTTCACCCGAGCTGGTGACCGATCTGAAGAACGTGGCAGGGGTCGACGTGGTCACCGGTTTCGGAGTGGTGATCGGCCAGATCCAATTCCCCAACGGGGACACAACCGGAGCGATCGTCGGGGCCGCCGACCCCGCCACCGCATCGAAGGTCTTCACTTTCCAGATGGCTTCGGGCTCCGTCGCCGACCTGAAGCCGGGGGTGATCGTGGCCGACGAGGCACTGGCCGAAGAGCGCGGCCTCGAGCCGGGCGACACCGTGACCGTTCTGGGTGACACCGGCCAGAAATTGACTCTGACCGTCGGCCCGATCTCATCGGACCCGATGCTCGGGCAATGGACCATCACCCAGACCGACGCCGCCAAGCTGGTGCGTCAGCTCACCATCGCCCAGGTGGGCATCAAACTGGATCCGGGAGTGACTCCCGAGGCGATTCGGCCGGCGCTCAAGTCTCAGCTGGTGAGCTATCCGACCATGAAGCTCCAGGACCGAGAGCAGTTCACCAGCAGCATCATTGCGTCGATCACCGCCCTGCTGAACGTGATCTACGGCCTGTTGGCCGTGTCGATCCTGATCGCACTCATCGGCATTGCCAACACCCTGTCGCTCTCCATCCATGAGCGCACCCGCGAACTGGGGTTGCTGAGAGCCATGGGCATGAGTCGTGGCCAACTGCGCTCCTCGGTGCGCTGGGAGGCGGTGATCGTGGCCCTCATGGGCACGTCGCTGGGCATCGTGGTGGGCTTGTTCCTGAGCTGGGTGATGGTCAAGGCCCTCCAGTCCGAGGGCATCACGGAGTTCGCGGTGCGGGGACCCGACGTGATCATGATCGTGATCCTGGCCGCGGTGTTCGCGGTACTGGCCTCGGTGTGGCCGGCCTACAAGGCGAGCCGTCTGGCCATGCTCGAGGCGATCGCCACCGAATAGAAGTGCGGCCAGCAGGCTCGCCTGTTGCCTCGGGACTGAGCCAGCTCAGCCCTTGGATCGGGCCGTCGCATCAGCGGTCGTGCCCGGCCCCCTCGGCGTTGCCGTCGACGACGCCTTCGGGTCTCCGATGGCATAGAACGCCCCACCCCGCGCCCCCACGAAGATCCGCCCCTGGAACACCGTGGGAGTGGACTCGACACAGCCTTCGAGTTGCACGGACCACAGCTCGGCCGGTTCCACCCGCGGGTGTGACAGGTCGAAGCCGTGCAGGACCCCGTTGCAGTCGCCCTGAATCCACACGTCGTCGACCACCACCGGCGATGACCAGGTCGGCCCGGGCAGCTTCTTCTCCCACAGGATCTCGCCGGTCTTCTGGTCGACAGTGATGATGCGCCCGCTGTCGGTGGGAGCAATCACCACCCCGTCGTGGAGGGCCGGCGTGGCCCACATCCCGTGGTCATCAGCGACCGACCACACCACCGGATCTTCTGGCTTGCGGGGATCGAGCTTGATGAGCTGGCCAACCTCGCGATTGCGGGAGCTACTGGAGGACCTCTCGACCTCTTGGGCCACGTACAGGAACCCCTCATGGTCAACGACGATGGATGCATCGGTGTCGTCACCGGTCCAGAACCGGAAGGTGCGCTCAGGAGTCCGACCTTCCTTCACTCCCGAGATGTCCCAGCCCTGAACGAGCCCGCCCGAGTTCGAGAAGTAGAGGGTGTTGCCCGAGATGGCGACCGAATTCTCGATCGACACGTCGTTGACCCGCGAACCCGAACCCGACAGGGCCGACAACAACTCCTCGTCCCACCCCGGCGCGTTGAACACGATCTCGGGGTCCACGGTCACCGTGCCATCCGCGGCGTAGCCGCGGTTGAGCTTGATGATGTGGATCTGGGCGTTCTCGCCCCCCTCGAAGAGGAAGTCGTCTATCACCAGGGGTGAGCCGTCCCAGTCGTCGTTCCACTTGGTGGGTGAGACCGCCTTGGCGGTGAGCTCCCAAAGGCTCTCGGGCTCACCCGACGGACGGTCCATGGCGATCACGTGGAAGTTGGCACGACTGCCCGAATACAAGAGGGGGTATCCATCGGGATCCCTGGTGACCGACCCCTTGACGATGTCGCCGATGGGAAAGCC
>CAUJFC010000089.1 GCA_963169755.1 Actinomycetota bacterium
GCCGATGAGGCTCGAACCCACCACCTTTCCGTCACGGCGCAGCAGCGAGCCGTTGGCCCGGTCGGCAAAGCCCACCTGGGCGGCAGCGGTCACCGCCAACGGGTAGGCCACACCCAACAGCACGGTGAACACGACCATGGCCCGCAGGCCGGCCAGAAGTTGGGTACGCATCAGTTGACTCCCAAAGCGGTGAGGACCATGTCGATTGCCTTGATCCCGATGAATGGAACGATGAGACCGCCGACGCCATAGATGGCCAGGTTGCGGCGCAGGACCTCGCTGGCCGAGGCCGCCCGGAACTGCACACCTTTGAGGGCCAGCGGAATGAGGGCCACGATCACCAGGGCGTTGAAGATGACCGCGGCCAGGATCGCCGAGCGGGGTGAGCCCAGGTTCATCACGTTCAGCCGGTCGAGCTGCGGGAATACCGCCAGGAACATGGCCGGGATGATGGCGAAGTACTTGGCCACGTCGTTGGCGATCGAGAAGGTCGTGAGCGACCCTCTGGTGATCAGAAGCTGTTTGCCAACCTCGACCACCTCGATCAGCTTGGTGGGGTCAGAGTCGAGGTCGATCATGTTCCCCGCCTCCTTGGCCGCCTGGGTGCCGGTGTTCATGGCCACCCCCACGTCGGCCTGAGCCAGGGCGGGGGCGTCGTTGGTGCCGTCCCCGGTCATGGCCACCAACCGGCCACCCGCTTGTTCACGACGAATCAGGTCCATCTTGTCTTCAGGGGTGGCCTCGGCCAGGAAGTCATCGACCCCGGCCTCTTCGGCGATGGCCTGAGCGGTGAGCGGGTTGTCGCCGGTGATCATCACCGTGCGGATGCCCATTGCCCTGAGCTGATCGAAGCGCTCGCGCATGCCGGGTTTGACCACGTCTTTGAGTTGGATCACGCCCAGCACCCGCAGCGGTCCACCGTCGTGGTGGATCTCGGCCACCACCAGTGGGGTGCCGCCGCTGGTCGCGATCCCGTTGGCGATGGTGTCCATGGCCTCGGGGGCGGTCCCGCCCGCTTCCTCCACCCAGCGACGAATCGAGTCGGTGGCACCCTTGCGCACCTGGCGTCCCGCGAGGTCCACGCCGCTCATCCTGGTCTGAGCGGTGAAGGGCACCAGGGTGGCGCCGGTGAGATCGCGGTCTTCCAGACCGTGTTGTTCACGGGCCAGAGCCACGATCGAGCGGCCTTCGGGGGTCTCGTCGGCCAAGCTCGACCACATGGCGGCTTCGGCCAGCTCCCGTTCGGTCACGTCGGGTACCGGCACGAAGGCGGCGGCCTGACGGTTGCCCAGGGTGATGGTTCCGGTCTTGTCCAGCAGCAGGGTCGATACGTCGCCGGCTGCTTCCACTGCCCGGCCGCTCATGGCCAGCACGTTGCGTTGAACCATGCGGTCCATGCCCGCGATGCCGATGGCTGACAGCAACGCCCCGATGGTGGTGGGGATCAGGCACACCAGCAGGGCCACCAGCACCAAGATGTCCTGTTCGGCTCCCGAGTACATGGCCAGCGGCTGAAGGGTGACCACCGCCAGCAGGAAGATGATGGTGAGACCCGACAACAAGATGTTGAGGGCGATCTCGTTGGGGGTTTTCTGGCGGGCCGCCCCTTCGACCAGGGCGATCATGCGGTCCAGGAACGTCTCGCCCGGCTTTGCGGTGATCCGTACCACGATGCGGTCCGACAGCACCTTGGTGCCGCCGGTGACCGCCGAGCGGTCGCCGCCCGATTCGCGGATCACCGGCGCCGACTCACCGGTGATCGCCGACTCGTCGACACTGGCGATTCCCTCGACCACCTCGCCGTCGCTGGGGATCACGTCGCCGGGCACACAGACCACCCGGTCGTCGATCTCCAGCTGGGAACTGGGCCGGTCCGAGATGGTCCCGTCGTCGGCGAGGACGTGGGCGACGGTGTCGGAGCGGGCGGCTCGCAAGGTGTCGGCCTGGGCCTTGCCCCGTCCCTCGGCCACGGCCTCGGCGAAGTTGGCGAACAGGACCGTGAACCACAGCCATGCGCACAGCAGACCGGCGAACACGTTGTCGGCGGTGCTCGACGACGAGAGGTCGCGGATGAACAACACGGTGGTGAGCACGCACCCCAGTTCGACCACGAACATCACCGGGTTGCGGATCATCTGGCGGGGGTCCAGCTTCACGAAGCTGTCCTTGAGTGCCCTCCGCACGATGGCGGGTTCGAGCAGCGAGGTGGTGGCAGTCGCACGGTTGCGGTGCCCTGAGGTGGGGGGAGCCTGCGTGGGCTCCAGCGTTTCGGTGGTCACAGACCCAGTTCCTCCACGATCGGTCCCAGCGCCAGCGCCGGGAAGAAGGTCAGCCCCACCACGATCAGCACCACGCCCACCAGCAGGCCGGTGAACATGGAGGTGTCGGTGGGAAAGGTGCCCGATGAGGGCGGGGCCGGTTGCTTGGCCGCCAGCGATCCGGCGATGGCCAGTACCGGCACGATGAGCAGGAACCGACCGCACAACATCGCCAACCCGAGGGTGGTGGTGTACCAGTCGGTTGTGGCGTTGATTCCGCCGAACGCCGAGCCGTTGTTGTTGGCGGCCGACGTGAAGGCGTAGACCACCTCGGACAGGCCGTGGGCGCCGGGGTTGAAGATCGATGCCTTCGCGGTGCCCATGAGCACTGAGATGCTGGAGAAGGCCAGTATCACGCCCGGTACCACCAGCAGGTACAGCATCACCAGCTTCATCTCTGCCGCCTGGATCTTCTTGCCCAGGAACTCGGGAGTGCGCCCCACCATCAAACCTGCGATGAACACCGCCAGCAGAGCGAACAGGAGCATGCCGTAGAGTCCGGCCCCCACACCGCCGGGTGAGACCTCGCCCAGCATCATGTTGAACAGGGGAACGGCTCCACCGGCTGGGGTGTAACTGTCGTGGGCCGAGTTGACGGCCCCGGTCGAGGTTCCGGTGGCCGCCGCCGAGAACAGGCCGCTACCTGAAGCGCCCAGGCGAACCTCCTTGCCTTCAAGGTTTCCCCCGGACTGGGAGCTAGTGGTCACCTGGGTCACCGCCACGTCGCTGAGACTCGAGTTGCCCCTGGCCTCCAGCGCAGACACGGCAACGGTGCTTCCCGCCCACAGGATGAACATTGCGGCGAACACCGCCCAGCCCTGGCGGCGGTTCCGGGCCATGGACCCGAAGGTGTAGGTGAGGGCGAAGGGGATCACCAGCATCAGCGCCACCTCGACCACGTTGGTGAAGCCGTTGGGGTTCTCGAAGGGGTGCGCCGAGTTGGCGTTGAAGAACCCGCCGCCGTTGGTGCCCAGCACCTTGATCACCTGCTGGCTGGCCACAGGGCCGCCGGGGATCACCTGGGTGGCTCCTTCGAGGGTGGTGGCCACCGTGCCTCCGCCGAGGTTCTGGATGATTCCCTGGCTCACGAACACCAGAGCGATCACGAATGAGATGGGCAGCAGGACCCGGGTGAGGGTGCGGGTGAGGTCCACCCAGAAGTTGCCGATGGTGGTGGAACGACGCC
>CAUJFC010000090.1 GCA_963169755.1 Actinomycetota bacterium
GGCGGTGTTCTTCAGCCACCCGGCCGACTTCACCCCGGTGTGCACCACCGAACTGGGCCGCACCTCCGCCCTCAAGGAAGAGTTCGCCAAGCGCAACACCAAGGCCATCGCGGTGTCGGTCGACTCGGTCGAGGACCACAAGGGCTGGGCGCCCGACATCGGCGAGGTGGGCGGAACCGATCTGAACTTCCCGATCATCGCCGACCCCGACCACAAGGTGTCGGAGCTCTACGAGATGATCCACCCCGGCGAGGGAGACACCTCCACCGTGCGCTCGGTGTTCATCATCGACCCCGCCGACAAGATCCGTCTCACCCTCACCTATCCCAAGTCGGTGGGTCGTAACTTCGACGAGATCGTGCGGGTGATCGACGCCCTCCAGGCCACCGACAAGGGTCCCATCGCCACCCCGGTCGACTGGCAGCCCGGTGACCGGGTGATCGTGTCGCCCGCCCTCAGCACCGATGAGGCCCGCGAGAAGCTCTCCAACGTCGTAGAGATCAAGCCCTACCTCCGCTACGCCGACCCCATCTGAGACGGCTATAGCGCTGAACGCCCCGGGGGCGGCGGGCACCAGCCCGCCGCCCCTTTTCTTCGCCGCGGGCCCTGACCTCAGGTGCCGCAGTAGGTGACGTAGCGCCCGGAGCCGGCAGGAGCCGGCAGGGCGAACCGTTCTCGGCCGGGGCGAGCCACAAAGGGGTCACTGACCACTCTCAGCAGTTCCTCCACCGGGCCGAGGTCGCCGGCGGTGGCGGCAGTCAGGGCCTCTTCCACCAGGTGGTTGCGGGGGATGTACTGCGGGTTGACGGTGTCCATGGCCGACGCCACCGCCTCCCCGTCGGGACCGATGCGTTCCCGCCAGCGGGCCAGCCAGGAATCGATCTCTGCCACCCCTGCCAACCTTGCCCGAATCTGCTCGGTGTCGCCCCGTGCCGCCTGGGCCAGGTCCCTGAATGTGCCGGTGAAGTCGGTACCCTCCCGGTGCATCAAGCCCAGCAGGTCACCGGCCAGCTCGGGATCGCCGGGCCGCTCAGCGCCAGTATCCAGACCCAACTTGGCCCGCATACCCGGTTCGTGGACTGCCCCCAACCGGTCACCAAAGCCTCTCAGCACCCCGGTGGCCGCCTCCACCGCGGTGTCGATGTCGTCGTCGATCAACGGCAGCAGGGTCTCGGCCAGTCGGGCCAGGTTCCAGGCCATGACGGCCGGCTGGTTGCCGAAGGCGTAACGGCCACCGTGGTCGATGGAGCTGAACACCGCGGCCGGGTCGTAGGCGTCGATGAACGCACACGGCCCGTAATCGATGGTCTCACCCGAGATGGTGGTGTTGTCGGTGTTCATCACCCCGTGCACGAACCCCACCAGCATCCACTGGGCCACCAGCGACGCCTGAGCGGCTACCACCGCCTCCAGCAGACCCAGGGCCGGGACCGGCGAATCGACCACCTCGGGATGGTGGCGGCGCGCGGCATGGTCGATCAGTCGGGCCACCAGGGCGGTGTCTCCACTGGCGGCCGCGTACTGGAACGTGCCCACCCGCAGATGGCTGGCCGCCACCCTGGTGAGGACCGCCCCCGGTAGCAGCGTCTCGCGGGCCACCTGCTCACCGGTGGCCACCACCGCCAGAGCCCGCGTGGTGGGAATACCCAGGGCGTGCATGGCCTCACCGATGAGCATCTCGCGCAGCATCGGCCCCACCGCGGCTCGACCGTCTCCGCCCCGAGCGAAGGGGGTGCGGCCCGACCCCTTGAGGGCTACATCTCGACGTCGCCCCTGTCCGTCCACCACCTCGCCCAGCAGAAGGGCCCGACCGTCGCCCAGTCGGGGTGAGTAACCACCGAACTGATGGCCGGCATAGGCCTGAGCCACCGGGGTGGACCCCTCGGGCACGGCGTTGCCGGCCAGCACCGCAACCCCTTCAGGGCTCCGCAGGAAGTCGGGATCCAGACCCAGCTCCAATGCCAGCGCCTCGTTCAGCACCAGCAGTCGGGGGTCCGACACCGGGGCCGGTGCCCACGGCACCGCCAATTCCCCCAGCTCGGATGCGAACGTGGAGTCGTATACGAACGGCCAAGCCAGGGCAGTGGTCACTCACCCAAGGCTAGGGATCACGACCCGGGATCAGACCCGGGTGCGGTCAGGCTGGGGGCTGGCAGTCGGTGCAGTGGACGTCTTCCACCGGCTTTCCGGCGATGAAGTCACCGAGCCAGTCGATCAGTGAGTTTCCGTCGACCTTCTGGGTGTAGAGCTCGGGCTTGCCCAACACAGTGTGGTCGTCGCCGGGGGCCACCCAGTGGCGAGCGTTCACGCCCTGGTCGGTGATCCAGGTGTTGTTCGCATCGATGGCCTTCACCAGGTTGGAGGCGTCCTGGCCGATGAGGGCCGAGAACCCGGCCTGCACCTCGTCGAAGGCGTTGTTGTAGGTGGCGAAGCGCAGTTCGGGGTTGTGACGGCTGGCGTTGACGAACAGACCTGGCAGCGACCACGCCGACAGAGGCAGGTCGGCGGTCTCGGGCCAGTTCGGGATGGACCCGTCGATCCCCCACAGCGCTCCGATGGCC
>CAUJFC010000091.1 GCA_963169755.1 Actinomycetota bacterium
CCTCGATGCCCGGGCCGAGCGCATTCAGGGTGACCTCGACGCTGCCGAGGCCCACAAGGCCGAGGCCGAGAACATCCTCAGCGAGTACCGCGCTCAGCTCGCCGACGCCCGCAACGAGTCGGTGCGAATCATCGAGGAAGCCCGTCAAACGGCTGACGAGATGAAGCGTGACCTCCAGGCACGGGCCGAGTCCGACATCGCCGAGATGCGGGCCCGGGCCACCTCCGAGATCGAGTCGGCCAAGGCTCAGGCCATTGCCGACCTTCGGGGCGAGGTCACCGCTCTGGCCATCGGCGCCGCCGAACAGGTGGTCGAGCGCAACCTCGACCGCGACACCAACGTGGCCCTCATCGAGTCCTACATCAACCAGGTGGGAGCGAACCGCTGATGTCCGACGACCGCACCACGGCATATGCCGAGGCCCTCTTCGCGGTCGCCCGGGCCGAAGGCCCCTTGGCCGAGGTCGAGGACGAACTGTTCCGGGTGGCCCAGGTGATCAGGGGCAACGACGAGCTGCGCGACAAGCTCGCCGACCCCCACATCCCGGTGGCCATTCGCCAGCAGATCGTCGAAGACCTCCTCGGAGGCAAGGCCACCCCGACCACCACCAGCCTCGTCTCGATGGTGGTCGGCAACGGCCGGGTCCGAGACCTGCCCGCCATCGTCGACCAACTGGTGGCCATGTCGGCTCAGGAAGCCAACAAGGAAGTGGCCGAGGTCCGCACGGCCATCGCCCTCACCGACGACCAGAAGTCACGCCTCGCCGATGCTCTCGGCCGCGCCACCGGCCGTCAGGTCGAGGTCAAGGTCATCATCGATCCGTCCATCAAGGGCGGAGTGGTGGCCCAGGTGGGTGACACCGTCATCGACGGATCCATCCGCCGCCGCCTCGATCAGCTCCGCAACGCCCTCTAGACACCGAACCGCCCCAGGCCCAGGAGAAACGGCACATGGCCGAGCTCACCATCAACACCGAAGACATCACCGCCGCCCTCCGCAAGAACCTCGAGGGCTTCACCCCGGACCTGTCCGCTGCCCAGGTGGGCCGCGTGCTCGAGGTGGGTGACGGTATCGCCACCGTGGGGGGACTCCCCGACTGTGCCGTGAACGAGATGCTCGAGTTCGCGGACGGGACCATCGGTCTCGCCCTCAACCTCGACGAGGAGTCCATCGGCGCCGTTGTCCTCGGTGAGGTCGGCAACATCGAGGAAGGACAGGTGGTGCGAGCCACCGGCGAGATCCTCTCGGTGCCCTGCGGCGACGGACTGCTCGGCCGGGTGGTCAACACCCTGGGTGAACCGGTCGACGGCAAGGGCCCGCTGGTCAACGTCGGGACCCGCCGCATGGAGGTTCAGGCTCCCGGCATCATGGGCCGCAAGCCCGTGCACGAGCCCCTCCAGACCGGCATCAAGGCCATCGACGCCATGACCCCCATCGGCCGGGGTCAGCGCGAGCTGATCATCGGCGACCGCAAGACCGGCAAGACCTCGGTGGCCATCGACACCATCTTGAACCAGAAGGGCCTGGGCGTTAAGTGCGTCTACGTGGCCATCGGACAGAAGGCGTCGTCGGTGGCCCAGACCGTGGCCACCCTCGAGGCCCGTGGCGCCATGGAGTACACGGTGGTGGTGGTGGCTCCGGCGTCGGACCCCGCCCCATACAAGTACCTCGCTCCCTACACCGGCTGTGCTTTTGGCCAGCACTGGATGGAGAACGGCCAGCACGCCCTGGTGGTCTACGACGACCTCTCCAAGCAGGCCGAGGCCTACCGGGCGGTGTCGCTGCTGCTGCGCCGCCCACCGGGCCGTGAGGCCTACCCCGGCGACGTGTTCTACCTGCACAGCCGCCTGCTGGAGCGGGCTGCCAAGCTCAGCGACGAGAACGGCGCCGGTTCGCTGACCGCGCTGCCGATCATCGAGACCAAGGCCGGCGACATCTCGGCCTACATCCCCACCAACGTGATCTCCATCACCGACGGTCAGGTGTTCTTGGAGGACGACCTGTTCAAGTCCGGTATCCGACCCGCCATCAACGTGGGTCAGTCGGTGAGCCGGGTGGGTGGTGCCGCCCAGATCAAGGCCATGCGCGCTGCGGTCGGCTCACTCAAGGGCGACCTGGCCCAGTTCCGCGAGTTGGAGGCCTTCGCCTCCATGGGTTCCGAGCTCGACGCCGTCTCCCAGGCCACCCTGGATCGGGGCTACCGCCTCACCGAGCTGCTCAAGCAGGGCCTCAACTCGCCCCTGCCAGTGGAGGAGCAGGTAGCGGTGCTCTACGCCGGCACCAACGGCTACGTGGATCCCGTCGAGGTGGCCGACGTGCGGCGCTACGAGGCCGACCTTCTGGCCTGGCTCCGAACCCGCCATGCCGCCCTCCTGGCCGGCATTCGCGAAACCGGTCAGCTCGACGAGGAAGCCCTCAAGGCCGCCCTCACCGAGTTCGGCAACGACTTCGTTGCCGGCAGCGCCGAAGGCCAGTAGGAGCAACCGATGGCTGGTGGCAAGGAGCGCGCCCTCCGACGGAGGATCAAGTCGGTCCAGTCGACCAAGAAGATCACCAAGGCGATGGAGCTGATCTCGGCCAGCCGGATCGCCAAGGCCCAGGAACGGGTCCAGGCGGCCCGTCCCTACGCCGATCGCATCACCGAGGTGATCGCCAACCTGTCGGCGGCGGGAGCGGGCGGAGATCTGCCCCTGCTCAACCCCCGTTCGGAGATCTCCACCGTGGCCTACGTGGTGGTGGCCGCCGACCGAGGCCTGGCGGGTGGCTACAACTCGGCGGTGATCCGCAGCGCCGAGCGGGCCATGGCGGCCGACGAGGCCGCCGGCCGCTCCACCGCTCTGATCACCGTGGGCAAGAAGCCCACCGGCTATTTCCGCTTCCGGGGCCACGAGATCGCAGCCAGCTTCACCGGGTTCACCGACAACCCGAGCTACGAGGACGCCCGAGCAGTGGCCCGCTACGTGGCGGAGCGCTTCGACTCGGGTGAGTACTCCGAGGTTCGCATCGCCTACACCCGCTTCATCACCATGGGCAGCCAGTCGGCCGAGCTGATCCGCTACATGCCTCTCGACACCAGCGAGATCACCGCTGGAGCCGACGGCGACGGTGGGGCGTCCGCCGACTACGAGTTCGAACCCAACCCCAACGCCATCCTCGAGCGTCTGCTACCCCGCTACGCCGAGGCTCGCCTCTACGCCGCCCTGCTCGATGCTGCCGCCTCAGAGCACGCCGCCCGCCAGCGGGCCATGAAGTCGGCCACCGAGAATGCCGAAGAGATGATCGTGAAGTTGAGCCGGGTCATGAACCGGGCCCGCCAGGACGCCATCACCACCGAGATCATGGAGATCGTGGGTGGAGCCGAGGCCTTGCGCCAGGCCGCCACCGATTCCACCGATCTGCTCGTCGACCGGGTCAACGTCGACGATCTGTTCCCCGCCCACTCCGGCATCACTGCCGAACCCGCCATCTGAGCGCAGGAGACCCCGCAATGACCATCACCAACGAGCCTGGCACCATGCTGAAGGACGGACGGGTAGTCACCATCGCCGGCCCGGTGGTGGACGTCGAGTTCCCCTCCGACTCCATCCCCGAGATCAACTCCTGCCTGTCGATGACCATCGATGTCGACGGCAAGCCCACCGAGGTGCGGGCCGAAGTGGCCCAGCAGATCGGCGACAACCGGGTCCGGGCCATCTGCCTCAAGCCCACCGACGGTCTGCGTCGGGGTACCGCGGTGCGCAACACCGGCGCCGGCATCACCGTTCCGGTGGGAGACAAGGTGCTCGGCCACGTGTTCAACGTGATCGGCGAGCCTCTCGACATCACCTCCGAGGAACTTGGTGAGGTGGCCGACCGCTGGGAGATCCACCGACCGGCCCCCGACTTCGACACCCTCGAGCCCTCGGCCATCATGTTCGAGACCGGCATCAAGGTGATCGACCTGCTCACCCCCTACAAGCAGGGCGGCAAGATCGGTCTGTTCGGTGGTGCCGGCGTCGGCAAGACGGTGCTCATCACCGAGATGATCCGCCGTGTGGCCCAGAACCACGGCGGTGTGTCGGTGTTCGCCGGGGTGGGTGAACGCACCCGTGAGGGCACCGACCTGTTCTTGGAGATGGGCGAGTCGGGCGTGCTCGAGAAGGCTGCCCTGTGCTTCGGCCAGATGGACGAGCCCCCGGGCGTGCGCCTCCGTGTTGCTCTCTCGGCGCTCACCATGGCCGAGTACTTCCGTGACGTGCAGCAGCAGGACGTGCTGTTGTTCGTGGACAACATCTTCCGCTTCACCCAGGCCGGCTCCGAGGTGTCCACCCTGCTGGGTCGTATGCCTTCGGCCGTGGGATACCAGCCCACCCTGGCCGACGAGATGGGCGTGCTCCAGGAGCGCATCACCTCGACCCGGGGTCGCTCCATCACCTCACTCCAGGCGGTGTACGTGCCGGCCGACGACTACACCGACCCGGCGCCGTTCACCTCGTTCACGCACTTCGACGGCACCACCGAGTTGAGCCGTGATATTGCGGCCCTGGGCATCTACCCGGCGGTGGACCCCCTGGCGTCCAGCTCGACCATCCTCACCCCCGAGGTGGTGGGTGATCGTCACTACAACGTGGCCCGCAAGGTGCAGCAGGTGCTCCAGCGCTACAAGGAGCTCCAGGACATCATCGCCATCCTCGGTCTCGACGAGCTCTCCGAGGAGGACAAGGTCATCGTGTCCCGGGCCCGCAAGGTGCAGCGCTTCCTGTCCCAGCCCATGTACGTGGCCGAGGTGTTCACCGGTCTGCCCGGCGTCACCACCCCGGTCGACGAGACCGTCGACTCGTTCGAGCAGCTGGTCAACGGTGACCTCGACGACCTGCCCGAGCAGGCCTTCTTGAACGTGGGTGGTGCCGAGGCCGCCCGGGCCAAGGCAGCCGAGCTGATCAAGTCGGCGGGGGAGTGACGTGACCCTCCAGGTTCAGCTCGTCTCACCCGAGCGAATCCTGTGGACCGGCGAGGCCGAGATGGTCACTGCTCGCACCATCGAGGGCGGTGACATCACCTTCCTCACCGGTCACGCCCCCTTTGTCGGGGCGCTCGAAGTGGGTCGGGTGACCCTGCGTCCCGCCGCGGGATCAGACCTGCACTTCGCGGTGCACGGTGGTTTCGTAGAGGTCTCCGGCGATGCGGTTTCGATCCTCTCCGATGTTGCAGAGGCCGCTGACCAGGTCGACATCGACCGGGCCAAGGCCGCCCTGGAAGCCGCCCGCAAGGCCATGGCCGACAACCCAATCGATGCTGACGCCGTGGTGGCCCGCCGCCGGGCCGAGGTGCGTCTGGAGGTTGCCGGGGTGGTCCCGGACTGACTCGACTCCATCCTCCCGCCCCAGGCTGACCCCGCCGGCGGAGGATGGCTGGTCAGCCCAACGTGAGTGCGCTGGTCACGTCGGTTCCCACCGACACCTCCCAGTCGTCCCACTGACCGACATCAGCGGTCGCCGCGGCGCCGCAGTGCTGACAGCGGCCGTGGGGATCAACGGTGAGACCCGCTCCGCAGTTCGGGCAGTTTCCGGCCACCGCAATCGACCGACGACGGGCCCCTATCTCGCCATAGCGCTCGAAGCCGAGGCGGCGGCCGTCGTCGGCGGCGAAGTCCACGAAGTCGACCGAGCCGTTCTCGTTGCATCCGGTGTCACCCTTGGAGATGAACGAGGCCATACCGGTCTCCGAGCGGGTGAATGGCGTACCGCCGTACCCGGATCGGGTGCCGTCGGGCCCACCAGTGACTGCACTGGGATCAGCCAGGTCCCAGCGGGTGGCCACCGTGGTGTCGAAGTTCTCGATCGACACCCACACCTGACGGCCGTCGTCGGTGGTCAGCCGATGTTCGACCCAGCGGTCACCGCCGCTCTGGAACACCAGGGTGCCCACGATCGTGGCCCCAGTGCCCTCCACGATGACCCGGGCACCAACCGGGGCATTGGCCACCGCCTCAAGGGCCGAGGTGCGTTTCCGACTGAAGAAGCCCATTCCCGTTCTCCCAAGCTGGAGTCCAATGTGTGGTCGTTGCGCCTTTGGGCGCCCCTCCTTAGACTGCCGCCCACCTCGGGCGGGTCAGGCCGTCACCGACATTTCACCACCGATGAGCCTCCTACCTCTCGATCTTCCTCTTGCCGATGTGGTGGGCGACGCCTTACGTCTCCACATTGGCCCCACCGATCTGCCAGCGGTGGCATCGGTGAACGTGTCGCTGGGCGGTGGCCGAAGGTTGCTGCTCGAGGTGCTGGCGGCATCACACCGAGCCACGGTGCTGGTGAGCGACGTCGCGCTCCTGACAGAAACTGTGGCCTGCGCGGTGGAGGGAGGCAGCGGGCAGTCTCCGGTCGACCCGTCCCGTCTTCCGCTTACCCACACCCTCGAGGGTTACCGGTTCGCCAGCCGTCGACTCGAAGGGTCAGTGGCTCTGGCTCAGGAGGTCGCCGAGGTTCGGCGTCTGGGTGACCGGGGTGATTCGGTGGTGGTCGGCTTTCCCGGTCATCCCGATGCCCTGACCGGTCTGACCGTGGGCGAATACAGCGAGCGCTCCGTCACATGGAGGACCTGGCACCTCTATCCCGGCCCCACGCCTCACGTGGTGACCACCTTCTCCCAGTTCGATCTCAGGAGGGCAGGGTGAAATCAGTACTCGATCGACCACGCATCGCCCGAGGAGCCGTACTGGCCGCGGTGGCGGTGCTGGTGGGGCTGGCGCTCACTGGGTGTTCCGCCAAGGCCAAGGGGCCAGATCTGGCCAAGGCCATCAACACCATGCCCACCCTCACCAAGCTCTCCGCACCGCCGCCCGGACTCGATTCCAGCGGAGCCGACGGCATCTGGGAGTCGACGGGGTCGGTCACCGAGGTCACCGATCTCATCTCGGCCAAGGTCCGTCCCGATGAGCGAACGGCCTCGGGTACCGGGAGCTTTCTGCTGTACCCCTCGGGCACGGTGTGGGTGTCGGAACTCAACGGCAAGTCCGAGGTGGTTCTCTACAAGGACAACGACCGTGCCTACCGACGTCATTCGGGAGTGCTGCTGGCCAGTACGGGCTGGGGCAACCGCATGAGCGGCTACTCGGGTGGCGGCGGCTCCGACAACGGCTCGTCGGGAACCGGGAACGGCTTCCGAGGCGGCGGCTCAGGCTCGGGTAAGTAGGACGGCACAGGGAGAAGCAGTGGAAGACTTCATCAACGACCTCGGCTCCATCGGAGCATGGCTGGGAGTTTCCCTGGCGATAATGGCGACCGGCTTCGTCTCGGTCGACCTCTTGACACCGGGCAACCTGCGAACCCAGGTCTCGGAGAGCCTCAACGCCGCCCTGCTGGTGGCCGGGAAGCTGATGGCAGTGGGGATCATCGTCATGGGTGCGGTCCTCACCTCGCCCGATGCCCTCGACGAGGGTCTGGTTCAGGCAGTGCTCTACGGCCTGACCGGAATAGTGGTGTCATCGATCGCCTTCCTGCTGCTGGACCTGGTACTGCCGGTGAAACTTCGAGAACTGGTCCAGGAGACCGAGTTCGATCCGGCTTCGGTGGTGGCGGTCGGCTCCGAGATCGCGGTGGCGCTGGTTGTCGCTGCCTCCCTGGCATGAGGTGAGCACCGGCCAGCGACGCTGGCTTCTCCTGGGGGTGGCCGCCATCATCGCGGGCGCCGGAGTGGCCTATGAACTGGGTTTGATGCTGCTCGGCACCGTCACGGTGGGATCCACCGAGCGGGCCAACGCCGTCGTACTGGGGGCGGCCATGTTCGGCATGGGGGTGGGCGCCGCCACCGGAGGTCGCCTGGCTCATCGCCCGGTGGTGGCCTTCGTGGGAGTGGAGTGCCTGCTGGCCGTCCTGGGGGCGGCGGCTGCCCCGATCCTCTATTGGACCTGGGCCTCCATGGACGCCTTCTGGGGGCCTCTGCTGGCGGTGGCCTTCGTGCTGGGGACCTGTATCGGTGCCGAGATGCCCCTGCTGGCGGCCCTCAACGATCGGTTGGCCGAGCAGAAGGCCCCCACCGTGGTTGCCGCCTTCAGCGCAGCCGACTACTTCGGGGCGCTCATCGGAGCAGTTGCGTTCGCCTTCGTCCTACGGCCGTGGATGGGATTGGTACACGGACCCATCGCAGTGGCGGTGGTCAACGTGGCGATGGCCGCCGCGGTGGCCCTGATCGTGCCATCGCGTCGATCGCTTCCGGTCGTGGGGGTGATCGCGGCGGCATCGGTGGGACTGATCGTGGTGTCGGTCACCGCTGATCGGGTCTCGGACTCCGGACGCCAGCGGCTCTACCGGGATCCCATCGTGGCCCGACGGGAGAGCGCGGTACAGGAGATCATCGTGACCCGCCGGGTTCATCCGGGAGGGCGGGTGGACACACGGCTGTTTCTCGATGGTGACCTCCAGCTCTCGAGCATCGATTCGCATCGCTACCACGAGTCCCTGGTCCATCCGGTGATGTCGGTCACCTCGGCCCGACGGGTTCTCGTGTTGGGTGGGGGTGACTGTGTGGCCGTACGCGAGATACTTCGACACCGCTCGGTTCGCCACGTCACCTTGGTGGAACTGGACCCCGAGGTGACCGCAATGGCCACCGAAGTCCCTGAACTTCTGGCTCTGAACGAGAACGCCTGCTCGGACCCGCGAGTCGAGGTCATCAACGCCGATGCCTTCACCTGGGTGCGGCGCTGGCGCGAGGGGCCAGGCAGCTCACCATATGACGCGGTCGTCGCCGACTTCCCCGACCCCGACACGTTGGCGCTGGGGCGGCTCTACTCGGCTGAGCTGTACCAGATGATCCGGCGCCTGCTGGTGTCCGATGGAGCGATGGTGGTGCAGTGCGGTTCACCGTTCTTCGCGCCCGAGGCCTTCTGGACCTGTGAGGCCACGCTGGCCGACGCCGGTTGGGCTCCCACGCCCTACCACGTGGACGTGCCCAGCTTCGGGGACTGGGGCTTTCATTTGGCCGTCCCTGGCGGGCCGGGAGACGAGCTCACACCGGTGGTCGACCCCCGGATTCCGGTGCGCTTCCTCACGTCCGACGTTCTACGGGCCGCTCAGGTGTTCCCACCCGA
>CAUJFC010000092.1 GCA_963169755.1 Actinomycetota bacterium
GGGGCGGCGTGCGACGTGCCATCTCACCTGTACTCACTGTCGTTCGTTCCCAACCCTGACTGGACTCGGGCCTTCCCCACCCAACCCGAGATCCAGACCTACCTGGAGTCGGTGCCCGCGAGGACGGGCCTACACAGCCACATCCGCACCGGTACCGAGGTCCGCTCCGCTCGATACGACGACGCCAGCCGGACCTGGCAGCTCACCGTGGTCGACGCCAACGGCGAACGGACCGAAGAGTTCGACGCCGTGGTGGCCGCCACCGGCCAACTCAGCCGACCTCACATCCCCGATCTGGCAGGCCTGGACACCTTCGAGGGGCCGGTGTTCCACTCGGCTCGCTGGGACCATGACGTCGATCTCACTGGTCGCCACGTGGGTGTGGTCGGTATTGGCGCCAGCGCCATCCAGTTCGTTCCCGCCATTGCCGATCAGGTGGAGAGCCTCACCCTCTTCCAGCGCAGCGCCAACTACGTGGCCCCCAAACCCGACGGTCCACTCAGCGACCGAACCCGTCGGCTGCTTCGCAACGGGCTTTTCCGGCGGGCCTACCGGTTCTCGATATGGGCTCGCTTCGAGGTGAGGTTCGAGGCGCTGCGTGACGGGTCGGCCATGGGGCGGCTGGGTCAGAAGATGTTCGACGCCGGGCTCGCCAAGCAGGTGGCCAGCGGGCTGAGCCGCGACGCGGTGGTACCCGACTATGCCCTCGGCTGTAAGCGGATCCTGATCGCCAACGACTGGTACCCGACGCTGCGGCGACCCGATGTGACAGTGGTCAGCGGCGGGGTGGAGCGGGTCGAGCCCGGGGCCGTGGTGGTGGACGGAACCCGCCACCCGGTGGACACCATCATCTTCGGTACCGGGTTCGAGTCCACCGGGTTCCTGGCTCCGATCGAGGTGACCGGCCGGGGTGGATGCTCGCTCGACGAGCAGTGGTCCAACGGGGCCGAGGCTCACCTCGGGATCACCGTCAGCGGGTTTCCCAACCTGTTCTTGCTCTACGGCCCCAACACCAACCTCGGCCACAACTCGATCGTGTTCATGCTCGAACGGCAGATCTCCTACGTGCTCACCTGTCTGCGGGCACTTGTGGGTGACACCCGGCCGTTCGATGTGCGCCCCGGGGCCCAGGCCGCCTCCAACCGACGGTTGCAGCAGCGGCTGGCCCGCACCGTGTGGGCCGGGTCGTGTCACTCCTGGTACAAGACGGCGGCCGGGAGGATCACCAACAACTGGTCTGGGACCACGGTCAGCTACTGGATGACGACGTGGCGGGTCAGGTGGAGCGACTTTGACCGACTTTGAACTGGTTCAATCCCGTTTCATGGCTCGAGTCGGTCAGATGGCTTACTACGCGCGCCGTCGCTCGTAGATACTGGCTCCGTGCAAAGAGAGGTCCTCAAGCACCGTGCATCGTGTTCAGGTTGCGCGAGCAAGCTTCCCCCGCGGGCTGAGGCGTGGGTCCACCACGATCCTGACGATGGCGAGGTGGTGGTGTGCGACACCTGCTACCGCATGGGGGTGATGCCCGCTGGCCTGGTGCCCTACGTCCCTGAAGGTCGGGTGCCCGGAGTGGGCTTGCAACGGGAGCCGACCGAGCCGGTTGACGAACACCTGAGTGAGGAGGCGGTGGAGTCGGTGGCAGAGTCGCTGGCCCACTCGCTGGCTGAGGCGGTGACCAACTCGGTCGAGGAGTCCGCCCGGGAAGCCAAACAGGCCGCAGCGCTCGAGGCGGCCGCTCGGGCGGCATGGTCGGCCAAGGTGGCGGCGGCCCCCCTCACCGAGGTCGCCCCCTTGGAGGCCGGCGAGTTGATCGGTGACCCCACCCGGACTGGTGATGCGGCCGAGAATCAGGATCACGGTGATCTACGTCCACCGGGATGGTCGCCGGCTGATGAACTGTTCCAGGGGCCGCCGGACAAGGCGCCCCGGATCCGGCCGCCGGCAGCGGAGGCACGACCTGAGCCCGAGCCGTCGCTGGTGCCCGAGAGCGTCCGTCGTAGCCGCCCGGCGCCCCTCGATCCGATCGCCCGTGCCCTGGTTGCGGCTGAGAACCGCGGCCTGGTGTGGTTCGGTCCGCGGCGCACCACCGACGGCCAACGGATAGACCACCTTGTTCTGTCGGCCAACGGGGTGTGGTTGGTGACGGCTGCTCCCGCTCCTGAGGGGCCGGTGGAAAGACGGGATCTGGGTGACTGGTTCACACCTCAGCCCCGGCTGTTCGTGGCGGGCGTGGACCACACAGGAGTGGCGACGACCTGCGACTCGTTTCAGCATTCGGTGACCAGGACGTTGGTGGGTACGCCGGCCGAAGGTTTGCCGGTCTATCCGGTTCTGTGCTTCGAGGATCTGCTTCCCAAGTGGCTGGAGCACCCGTTCGATTTCGGCGGGGTGTGGGTCACCTGGAGCCGCCATCTGGTGGAGCCGATGCTGTCATCGGTGCTGTTCGATCGGGCCGAGATGGGCCGTCTGGCGGACCTGCTCGACCGGTTGTTCATCGGCGGATGAGGCCGTCCAGCGGGGGTCGCTGGTCGGGTTCCAGAACCAACGGCTCACTTCCCGGTCGGCGTAGCACCGCGGGGCCAGGTGGGCGGACTCCGGCGCGATCCAAAATGGCCTGGCTGACCGCCAGGGCCATCGGCCCCAGTTCGTGCAGGGTCCGGTTGCGGTGGTGGCGTACACCCAGGTCTACCTGCGCGATTCGTTCCACCCCCACGGCCCGGGCGGCGTCGATCAGGAGAGCCACGTCCACTCCATAGCCGGCCACGAACGGGAGGCGCTCGAGCAGCGAGCGTCTCCCGGCGTACTCGCCGCTCAGGGGCTGGCGAACCTCGGCCAACTCGGGAAAGAACTGTGACAGCAGTGGTCGAGCCAGCAGCTCGGTGACCCGCCCGCCCCCGACCCCGTCGGATTCGGGACGGTGGTAGTAGCCCTTCACGAAATCGGTGCCAGGGTCGGTCAACAGCGGTCCCAGCAGTCCCACCACGAAACCGGGGTCGAAGTCCACGATGTCGGCATCGACCCAGGCCACCAGGTCGCCGCTGCTGGCATGGAGCGACTTCCACATGGCCTCGCCCTTTCCGGGTCCTGGACCGTGATCTGTGAGTACCGCTGAGGCATCGACCACCAGAGCTCCGGCGGCTTCGGCCACCTCGGCGGTGCGGTCCTCGGAGTGGTCGTCGACCACCACGATCTGGTCAACCAGGGCGACCGAGTCGACCAACTGGCGGTGGATCTGCTCGACCACCAGCCCAACGGTGGCCTCCTCGTTGCGAGCCGGCAGGCACACCGAGACCGTGGTCGTTCCCTTGGCGGCGGCCAGCGCTGCGGCGTCGAAGTCATGGCTGCGGTGGGTCCGGACCCCGGGAGCGGTGCGGTCGGTGGGTCGGTGGCTTCCGGCAGTCACCCTGCCAGCTTGCCCCAGACTGGCCCGGAACCCGCACGTCGAGGTCCGTCCGCTGGTGGAAGCCAGCGGAGGCCCCACTACCATCGGCCCCGCCCGTATCGGCTCCAGGCCGAGTTCAATCGAGTCCTCCGAGGTCGTCGACCCATGTCAGTCACCGTCCGAGTTCCCACCACCCTTCGAACCCTCACCGGGGGCGAGTCCGAGGTGCAGGTCGAGGGTGACACGGTGGCGGCCGTGCTGGAGAGCCTCGAGGCCGCCCACCCTGGTTTCAAGGATCGTCTGCTCGACGGCGAGGGTGGTCTGCGTCGATTCGTGAACCTGTACGTGGCCGACGACGATGTCCGCTTTCGTGACGGCCTCGACACCGCGGTGGCCGACGGTGACACGGTTTCGATCATTCCGGCGGTAGCCGGAGGCTGAATGGCTCGGGCCGTTGCCACTGGCCCAGGCCGTTGCCACTGGCCCAGCTCCACCGGCCGGATGCCGGTGAGAGGGACACCGATGGTCTCCCTCCGACCCATCGGTGTCCCGCTCCCGTGCGGTGGAGTGGGGCTCCAACATCAGATACATCGTCCGGTCGAGTCCGGCTCACGATGGGCCATTTGGACCTGTCTGGACAGATGCGGTGGCGGGGCTCTGGCCCCGTCAGCCCGGGGAAGCACCCGGGGCGTTAGCAGTCGCGGGGCGCGGTTGCTAACGGGGCGCCGACGTGGAATCCTGTTAGCAGTCTCATATCGAGAGTGCTAACCAACCCCACTGTTCCGGGAGAACGCCAAGATGCCCAAGATCATCGCCTTTGACGAGCAGGCCCGCCGGGCCCTCGAGGCTGGAATGAACCAGCTCGCTGATGCCGTCGCCGTCACCCTGGGCCCCAAGGGCCGCAACGTGGTGCTGGAGAAGAAGTGGGGCGCCCCCACCATCACCAAGGACGGCGTGTCGGTTGCCAAGGAGATCGACCTCGACGATCCCTACGAGAAGATCGGCGCCGAGTTGGTGAAGGAGGTTGCCAAGAAGACCGACGACGTCGCCGGTGACGGCACCACCACCGCCACCGTCCTGGCCCGGGCCATGGTGCGCGAGGGCCTGAAGAACGTGGCCGCCGGTGCCAACCCCATGGTCCTCAAGCGGGGCATCGAAGCGGCCGTGGAGGCCGCGGTGGCGTCGCTGGCCGACCTGGCTGTCGACGTCGATGACAAGGAGCAGATCGCCAAGGTCGCCTCCATCTCGGCCAACAACGATTCCGAGATCGGCGAGCAGATCGCCGAGGCCATGGACAAGGTCGGCAAGGACGGCGTGATCACCGTCGAGGAGTCCAACACCTTCGGCATCGAGACCGACTTCGTCGAGGGCATGCGCTTCGACAAGGGCTACATCTCGCCATACTTCGTGACCGATCCCGAGCGGATGGAGGCCGTCATGGACGACGCCCTCATCCTGTTGGTGTCATCCAAGGTCGGCAACGTGCGTGACCTGGTGCCGGTACTCGAGAAGGTCATGCAGGCTGGCAAGCCCCTGGTGATCGTGGCCGAAGACATCGAGGGTGAGGCTCTGTCCACCCTGGTGGTCAACAAGATCCGTGGCACCTTCCGCTCGGTGGCCGTCAAGGCCCCCGGCTTCGGTGAGCGTCGCAAGGCCATGCTTCAGGACATCGCCATCCTCACCGGCGCCCAGGTGATCTCCGAGGACGTGGGACTCAAGCTCGAGAACACCACTCTCGACCTGCTCGGCACCGCCAAGAAGGTCATCATCACCAAGGACGAGACCACCATCGTCGAGGGTGGCGGTGACGCCGACGACGTGAAGGGTCGGATCAACCAGATCAAGACCGAGATCGACAACACCGACTCGGACTACGACCGCGAGAAGCTCCAGGAGCGCCTCGCCAAGCTGTCGGGTGGCGTGGCCGTTCTCAAGGTCGGCGCCGCCACCGAGGTGGAGCTGAAGGAGAAGAAGCACCGCATCGAGGACGCGGTGTCCACCGCCAAGGCCGCCATCGAGGAGGGCGTGGTGCCCGGCGGCGGTGTGGCCCTCATCCGGGCCCAGGCCGCCATCATCGAGGCCGCCGCCAAGCTCGAAGGCGATGAGGCCACCGGTGCGCTGATCGTGTCCCGGGCGGTCGAGGAGCCCCTCAAGCAGATCGCCGTCAACGCCGGCCTCGAGGGCGGTGTGGTTGTGGCCAAGGTCAAGGAGCTGTCGGGCAACGACGGCTACAACGCCGCCACCGACGAGTACGGTCCGATGCTGCCCACCGTGCCCGACGCCGCCAAGGTGACCCGCTCGGCCCTCCAGAACGCCGCCTCCATCGCGGCGCTGTTCCTGACCACCGAAGCGGTGGTGGCTGACAAGCCCGAGGAGAAGGCTCCAGCCATGCCCGGTGGAGGCATGGAGGACTTCTGATCTCGAGGTGAGGTCATCTCGTCGGTCGGAGATCTCCGGATGACGAGACCCCCAGTCGCACCGAAGGCCGGCCCTCATGGGCCGGCCTTCGGGCTTGGTGGGGGAGCTTGCGGGGGATTCGCTGGGCCTGGACGGGTTCAGGACTCGGCCCCGCGGCGTCGGCAAGAGGACACCTGACGCTGGGATCGGGTCAGTTACCGCCGGCAGCCATGATGTCGGCGGTGATGCGCTCGACGCGCATGCGCAGATCTTCGAGCTCGGTGCGCACGGTCTGGAGAGTCCGGGATGTTTCAGGCCAGGCGCCCCGGAACTGGGCGGCCAGCGCACCGTCCCACACGTCGGGCTGGGACAGCTGACGTCCCTGCTGATCGAGTTGGCTGATCTGGTCGGCCAGCCCCCCGTTGATGATCGATGCCATGGAGGAAACGGCGGACCGGGCGGCATCGGTGGACAGAACTCGGCTCATCGAGGTCCTTTCATCGGTGTTTGGAACACCATGAAAATACATGAAAAGAACCAGGTGTCAATAGGGTGCCAGTGAAGCGCTGTGGGCGGCCAGGCGCGGCTCGTCCGATGCAACTGCGATCTGAACCCAGCTCCCACTCCCAGCCTGGTCAACCATCCAGCCCCGCCCAGGCTGAGCCCGAAACGGCAGACGCCGGGGAACGCGCGTGCCCAGCAGGTCACCGTCGATGTCAGGATCGGGCATCAGCAGCACCCCAGAAGCGTCCGCTCGGATCTCGGCGGTCCAGTGGGAGTAACGGCGGCGAAGGCGGTCTGGGCGGCCAGCCACCACCAAGTGTCGATGAGAGGTCCGTCGCGTCGCGAGATCGGCCAACACCTGGTGGTGATCATCGGTCAGATCCGCATTGTCAACCAGTACCACGATCGGATCCTGGACCCCGAGTAGATCTCCCAGGGTCGGATCATCGAGGCCGAACATCTCCACGTCGCCCGGGAGACCGGTGACCGACGGTGGCATTCCCACCCAGGCCACTCGGCTGCCCGCGCTCAGAGCTACGGTAGCGATCTGGATCAGACAGGTGGTCCGCCCGGACCGCCCGGCACCCACCACCGCAGCGTGACCAGCAGGTGCGAGTTCCAAGATCGCGGGACCGAGGTCGCGGTCGCGCAGCCCCAGCACCAATCTGAGGCTGCCGTCGACCAGCAGTTCACCTGCCGAACCGCCAGCGCCCCTGGAGGGATCGGGCGGTAGATCGGCCGAGCGGATCACGGTTGGCATGGTGGACACCCAGGCCAACGTGGTCGGGTCCAGCAACGGCTGGGACCGCCCGGCCCGCTCGGCCACCGCGGCGGCCAGTCCCAACTGGGGGCGGGAGACCTGAACCACTCGGACCCCGGTGGGGTCGGGGATCGCGCCCCGATCATTGATCAGCTCGGGGAGGGCCGATGGTTGGATCGAGTAGGCCACGAGATCGGCGGGGTCGCTGGGCCGAAAGAACACACGTTGTTCGATTCGTCCCGAGAGCTGATGGGGGACTGGCCCTTCGGCGGTCAGACAGACATGGATCGAACTGGCCGTGCCGGAACTGGTGAGCTCGATCAGCTCGCTCCAGAGTTCTGACTCGCCGTACTGCTCCCAGCGGCGCTGGAGGTCGCCCACCCGATGGATCACCAGCAGCCTGTGGTCGGCGGAGGCGGCGGTCCCGGCGGCCTGACGGACGGTCATCTCCGCATGGAGAGAACGGATCAGGCGGCGCTGGCGCTCGATCTCGTGTCCGCCCACCACCGCACCAACGCTTGGCAGTCCGGCCAGGGCGGCCAGCTCACCGGAACCGGCGTCGATCACGTGAGTCTGGTGTGGGTGTCGCTCCCATGTGCGGTCCGCCTCGAGCGCAACGGTCCCGGCCAGGGTGGCGCATCCGGCTCCTGGCATACCCATGGCCAGGAGTGGGCCGCGCTCGTGATGCCAGCGCCATCCCGGCTGTGACTGTCGATCGGGGTCATCGAGCAGGCCCAGGGTCAACTCGAGGGCTCGTCCGGGCTCTGACTCGACACCGGGTGATCGAGCGCTGTCGACTGGCCAGGTCAGGACTTCGGGTAGGGGGGATGTCCACACTGGACGGACCGGGGCTCCTCCCGA
>CAUJFC010000093.1 GCA_963169755.1 Actinomycetota bacterium
GGGCGAGATCGTCGACGAGTTCGACACCGAGGACGCCCGGGTAGAACCCGTGCCCGGCGGTGGGGTACGGGTCAGTGGGAGTCTCAGCATCGACGACGCCAACGACCTGTTGGACTTCGATCTGCCCGAGGGCGAGTACGACACCGTCAGTGGCCTGGTGCTCGACGTCCTGGGCCGGATGGCGGTGACCGGCGACGTGGCCGACCTCGAGGGGGTCCGTCTGGTGGTCGAGCGGGTCCAGGGGCGTCGGATCATGAGGGTCCGCATGGAGCCGGTGGTTACTCCAGATGAGATGGGAGACCCGGTCGAGTCAGACGGCGAGTCGGCGAACGACGAGCACCTAGCGAGCAGCGATGGCGGTTCCGGCGGCGGTCACCCGGTATCGGACGCTCCGGTCAACGAACCGACGACCAGTGGGGCCTGACCGTGAAGTCCGGTTTCGTGACGCTGGTGGGCCGGCCCAACGTCGGTAAGTCCACCCTGTTGAACCAGATCCTGGGCCAGAAGGTCACCATCGTCTCGGACAAGCCTCAGACCACCCGTACCCAGGTCCGAGGAGTACTGACGCGTCCCGATGCCCAGGTTGTATTCGTGGACACCCCCGGAATTCACAAGCCCAGGACCTTGCTGGGTGAGCGGCTCAACGACACCGCAACCGATTCGCTGGGCGACGTCGACGTGGTGTGTCTGCTGGTTGATGCCACCGCTCCGGTGGGGCGAGGTGACCAGTGGGTGGCCGAGCGGGTACCCGCCGACGCCATCGTGGTGGTCAACAAGACCGACCTGGCCACCCCCAACGCCGTGCTCGACCAGCTCAAGGCGGCCGCCGAGCAGTTGGCCGGTGGAGACGAGTACTTCCCAGTGTCGGCCCGCACCGGTCAGGGAGTGCCTGAACTGGTCGAGGCCATCATCTCCCGTCTGCCCGAGGGTCCGGCCTACTACCCCGACGACATGGTCACCGACGTGCCCGAGGCGTTCTGGGTGGCCGAGCTGGTCCGCGAACAGTTGCTGGCAGTGACCCGCGACGAGGTACCTCATTCGGTGGCCACCCGGGTGACCGAATGGGACTGGCCCCGCATCCGGGTCGAGATCCTGGTGGAGCGCGACTCCCAGAAGGGCATCGTCATCGGACGAAAGGGGGCGGTGCTGAAGGCGGTCGGGATAGCGGTTCGATCTCAGCTTCCGCCGGGGGCCTACCTGGAGCTGTTCGTCAAGGTCGACAAAGACTGGCAGCGGCGCCCCAAGGCCTTGGAACGCCTGGGCTACTGAGCGGGCTCAGCGACTGACAGCGCCGCCCGGAGGAAATCCTCGGCTTCGCGGCGGTGGCGGGTCCGGCCGAACGGAGGCAGTGCCCCGATCAGGTCCCACCGATATCGGCGGGCCGTGGCCAGACGGGGATCGAACACCGCCACCACGCCCCGATCGTCTGCGCTGCGGATGAGACGGCCCGCCCCCTGGGCCAGGAGCATGGCGGCCCGGGGCAGATCAATGGTGCGGAAGGCGTCGGCGCGGGCCAGCTCTCGGCGGGCCTGGAGAAGTGGCTCATCGGGTCGGGGGAACGGGATTCGGTCGATGGTCACCAACGACAAGGTCCGGCCGGGAACGTCGATGCCCTGCCAGAAACCCAGAGTGGCGAACAGGCTGGTCGACTCGTCGGCGGTGAACGTCTCGACCAGGGCGGGCTTGGGCATGTCTCGTTGGCTCAGGACCGGGGTGGACAGTCGGGGTCGGAGGGCTTCGACGGCGGCGTCCATGGCCCGATACGAGGTGAACAGGGCCAGGGTGCGACCGCCCGCCGCCTCGATCAGAGCGGCCAACTCGTCTTGCATGGCCGGCTCGAACGTCGCCTGACGCGGGTCGGGGAGGTGGGCGGCGCAGTACAGCAGTCCGTTGGCGGCGTAGTCGAACGGGCTGCCCACATCTATCCGGCGGTGGTTGTCGGGGCCCAGGCCGATCCCGGTGGCCATGGCCTCGGGGAGGGTGGCGCTGGTCAGCACGGTGGTGGCCCGGTCCCACAGGCCGGCCCGCAGAACCTCGGCCACATCGATCGGCGACACACGGAGCCGGGGGTTGGCAGCCGGGCCTTCCACCCATGCCACAGTGTCGGACTGTGCCGCCAGCGCCGACGCGACATCCGCCTGGAGATGGCCGGTGAGCTGGGTGGCCCGGGCCTTGCGGGTGACGGTGTCAGCCGGGCCGTCATCGGGAATGCCCCGGAGGGCGGCCGCCAGACGGTCGAGGCGGGAACGGATCAGGGTCAGTGCATCGGCCAGTTCGGGCTCCAGGACGCCCCGGAGTCGTCGGTCCACGTGAGGCCCCAGTGTGGCCGACAACAGGGTGGCCGACGTCTCGATGTCGTCGACGGTGGCGGGATCCTCCAGTACCGCCCGCACTGAACGGGCGAGGTTGTGGAACCGACCGGCCGACAACTCGAAGCCGCAGGTGTCCGAGACGATGTCCTCCAACTGGTGGGCCTCGTCGATCACCACCAGTTCGTGTTCGGGGAGTACGGCTCCGTCGCTGGCCACATCCAGCCCCAGCAGGTGCAGGTTCACCACCACCACGTCGGCCTCGGCGGCGCGGCGACGGGCGGCCTCGGCGAAACAGTTCTCACCTTCGGGGCAGCGGCGGGCCCCGGGGCACTCCATGGCCGACACGCTGACTGCCGCCCACGCAACCGACGACGGCTCGGTGGACAGCTCGGCCCGGTCACCGCTGGTGGTGGTGTCGGCCCAGGCGGCCAGCGATGCCAGTTCGGTGGGCGAAGCCCGCTCGGCGAGACCGTCGAGAGCCATCTGGCCCTCACCGGACAGCTCGCGCAGTCGTTGACGGCAGACATAGTTGGATCGACCCTTCAGCACCGCGTACTCGAAGGGCCGTCCCAGGTTGTCGACCAGGAAGGGCAGGTCCTTGTTGGCGAGCTGATCCTGAAGCGCCTTGGTGGCCGTTGCCACCACCGTGCGTCGCCCCGACACGATGGCTGGCACCAGATAGGCCAGGGACTTGCCGGTACCGGTGCCGGCCTGCACCAAGAGGTGCTGTCGGGCCCCGATGGCCTGACCGACCTCCTCGGCCATCTGAATCTGACCGGGGCGTTCCTCGGAGCGGGGGAGTCCGGCGGTGGCACGGGCCAGAGCTCGGGTGACCTCGGTCGGTGTCGGGTCACAGGTCATCAGACGAGTGTGGCAGGCACCCGGTGGTTCACGATCACCCGAACGAGAGGTATCGACTACTGAAGGTCCCGAATGGTCCGGTAGACCCTTGGCCATGACCATGCTCAGCCGGGAGATCGCAGGGGTGTCTGCCCAGGCCCACCAGGCCGTGGTCGAGCGCGTGAGGGACCGAGCCGCCCATGTCGACGAGTGGTTCGCTGATCATCTGCTGAGCGAACCGTGATGGGCGGCCTGCTCGGGGCGCTGCGGTTTCTCACCAGGATCTCGATCCCCGGAACCGATGTTCCCTACCACCGGTCGGTGCGGTGGCTGCCCGTAGCTGGAGCGGTCATCGGCCTGAGTGTGGGCGGCCTTGCTTGGTTGCTGGCCGGGGTGCTGCCCCCGTCACTGGCGGCGGCATTGGCGGTGGTGACGGGTGTGATGATTACCGGAGCGTTCCACGAAGACGGCCTGGGTGACGTAGCTGACGCCTTCGGCGGCGGCTGGACCCTCGAGCGCCGGATGGAGATCCTCAAGGACTCGCGTCAGGGCACCTACGGGGTGGCTGCCATCGCCTGCTCGATACTGATTCGGGTGTTGGCCGCCCAGGCGATCGCGGTGGTGGCCGATGGTCGGGCGGCCTTGCTCGTCGGGTTCGTGGCAGCTCACGCTCTGGGTCGGTCGGCGGCGGTGGGGTTGTTGGGGACGGTGCGGCCAGCCACGCTGGCCAGTCACGGGTTGGGGGTGGAAGCGGGAGTGGCCCTGAGCCCGACGTCGGCGCTTCTGGCCGCGGGCGGCGGGGTCGCAGCTACTGCGGTGGTGGCGGGTTGGTGGACGGTTCCCCTGGTGGCCACCGCGGTACTTGGTGCCGCGGTGGTGGCGGCGCTGGCGGTCCGAAAGATTGGTGGTCTGGTGGGAGATGTACTGGGGGCCGCCGAGCAGGTTGTCGAGTGTCTGGTGCTGGTGGTGGTGTCCGGCCTGGCCTCCCTGTACCAGGTTTGGTGGGTTTGATCACGCTGGTCTCGGCGGAGGGGGCGCGCCGCTGGGACCGGTAGATTGGCGGGCCGTGGATCTCACCGGAATCGACCCTGATCGCATCCCGCGTCATGTCGCGGCGGTCATGGACGGCAACGGGCGCTGGGCTACCCGAAGGGGGCTGAAGCGAACTGACGGCCACGCGGCTGGCGAGGAAGCACTGTTCGACGCCGTCGACGGCGCCATCGAGCTGGGTCTGGAGTGGTTCACCGTCTACGCATTCTCCACCGAGAACTGGAGGCGACCTCCCGACGAGGTGCGCTATCTCATGGGATTCAACAAGGGAATCCTGGAGCGCCACGCCGAGGATCTGAACGAACGAAATGTCCGGATTCGTTTCATCGGTCGCCGCGACTGGCGGGTGCCGCGGGCGGTGCTGAAGCGGATGGACTGGGCCACCGAGCTGACCCGGCGCAACACCGGGCTCACGTTCACCATTGCGTTCAACTATGGCGGTCGAGCCGAGCTGGTCGACGCGGTGCGATCCATCGTGGCCAGTGGGGTGGACCCCGGCAAGGTCAACGAGAAGCTGATCCGGGCCCATCTGTACGACCCGCAGATGCCCGACCCCGAGCTGATGGTGCGTACCTCGGGAGAGTCGCGCACCTCCAACTATCTGTTGTGGCAGCTCGCTTACAGCGAGCTGGTGTTCACCGACGTCTTGTGGCCGGACTTCCGTCGCCAGCACCTGGCCGATGCCATCCGCGAGTACCAGGCTCGAGAGCGCCGCTTCGGCGCCCTCTGAAGCTCGACGGTCGCGGTGACCCTCTACCGAGACCAAGGGGTGGCGCTGCGCACCTACAAGCTGGGCGAAGCCGACCGCATCGTGTCGTTCATCACCGAGAGGCACGGCAAGGTGCGCGCCGTGGCCAAGGGAGTGCGCAAGACACGATCCAAGTTCGGTGCCCGCCTGGAACCGACCAGTCATGTCGCCATCCAGCTCTACGAGGGCCGTGAACTCGACATCGTCACCCAGGCCGAGTCCATCGATCACTTCCGTGCCATCCGCGACGATCTGGACCGCCTGGCCCGAGCGGTCACCATGCTCGAGACCGTGGACCAGGTAGCCCTCGAGCGAGAGCCCAACCCGGCGCTCTACAAGATGCTGGTTGGGGCTCTCCGGTCGCTCGAAGAGGCCAACCGGCCGCTGCTGGTGGCGGGGTTCCACTGGAAGCTGCTGGCCCTGGAGGGCTTCCGGCCGGTGGTCGAAACCTGCGTGATGTGTGAGGAGGACCAGGATCTGGTGGCCTTCGATCCATCCGAGGGCGGCCTGCTGTGCTCGCGTCACCGGCGAGGTACGCGGGTCTCGCCCGAAGCGGTCGAGCTGATGCGATTGATTCTCGGTGGGCGCCTGGCGGTAGCCCTCGAGGAACCGGAGTCACCGGCCACCCACGAGGTGGATCACTTGGCTACCCGGGTGGTGGAACATCACCTGGAGCGCCGACTCCGTTCGGTCGGCGTACTCGAATAGCGGCCCCGGACTGCCGAACGGCCGAGTCAAGCCACCGAGTCGAGCCACCGAGTCGAGCCACCGGCCCCAGCCGCCGAGTCAAGCCGCCGAGTCAAGCCAATGGCACCCAGATCTCCAGGTTGGGGTCCCACTGGAGCCAGGCACCATTGGATGGATCGGTTCTTATGTAGGTGTTGCGGCCGGCATCCCACACCGGTTCAGCCCCCGAACCGAGGGGCGGAGGTGTCGATTGCTGGGTCAGTGGCTGGGCCGGTAGCTGGGCCGGTGGCTGGGCCGGTGGCCACTGTGGTCCGCCCCACGGTGAGGAGCCAGAGGGCTGGATCGGGCCGGGCGGGAGGTGGCCAGTACCCGGGAAGGGAGGAGCTGGCGGTATCGGGGGCTGAGCGGGTGAGAAGCGTGCGGTCTGGAAGGTGATCGGAAGCCCGACCGAACCCTTCCTCACCACGTAGGTACCAGCGAACATGTCACCGAGTCGGCGGTGCCCTCGGTTGCTGACGATCATCACTCCGCCGATGACCGGCAGGCCGCACGTCAGGGCGTCGAGCAGCCAGCTGATGGTGCGAACGAACGACCGGCCCACGCCGGCCACCTGTCCATCGGCGGTGACCACCCGCAACCCCACGATGAGCTTGCCCAGGCTGGCGCCGGTGAGGCCCTGGATCAGGGCATAAGCCAGCAGGTGCAGCACCCATGTCGCAGCACTGGTTGCGGCCCCTTCGACGGTCTCCGCCGAATAGAGCGCGTCGCCCTCGGCCCGTTCCTCGAAGGTCGGGCTGTTCACCCAGCAGCTTCCGGTGTGGGTGGCCTCCCACTGGCGGCAGTACTCATTGGCCGCCTCCCACGTGTAGGTCTCGTGGCTCCCCAGCTTCAGACCGCCGGTGGCGAGGGTTACCACGGCCACCAGCGCCAGATAGATGAACAGGTCGATGACCCACGCCGTCACCCTCAACCCCACCACGTCGGTGGGGTCCGAAGTGGGCTGGTCGAAGCTGGTGGGCATGAACGAAGACGTCACCCCCGAAATCTAGAAGGCCTCGCCGGCGGCTGGGTAGGTGACGGGAAACGACCGGCCGATCGCAGTTCGGGGACGCCCGGGGCGGGTCGTAGGATCGCGGACCATGTCGAGCCCCACAGAAGACCGCAACGACCAGCCCGACCCCGAAGGCTTGAACGGCGCTGGTGCGGTGGCCGACCCCGGACTGTTCGACCGGATTGTGAGCCTCACCAAGCGACGCGGGTTCGTGTTCCCCTCGGCCGAGATCTATGGCGGGTTCCGCTCCACCTACGACTACGGGCCCATCGGGGTGCTGTTGTTGCGCAATGTGAAGGACGCCTGGTGGCGGTCCATGGTGCAGTTGCGCCACGACGTCGTGGGCCTCGACGCCGCCATCCTGTCGCCGCCGGCGGTGTGGGAGGCGTCGGGTCACCTGGCCAACTTCACCGACCCGCTGGTGGACTGCAAGAACTGCAAGGAACGGTTCCGGCTCGACAAGCTCGAGGACCCAGACCTCTGCCCCAACTGTTCCAAGCGCGGCACCTTTACCGAGGCCCGTCAGTTCAACCTGATGTTCAAGACTCACGCCGGCCCGGTGGAAGGCAAGGGGCACGAGGTCTATCTGCGGCCCGAGACCGCCCAGGGCATGTTCGTGAACTTCTCCAATGTCTTGCAGTCCAGCCGCAAGAAGCCGCCGTTCGGCATCGCCCAGGTCGGCAAGTCTTTCCGCAACGAGATCACCCCCGGCAACTTCGTCTTTCGAACCCGCGAGTTC
>CAUJFC010000094.1 GCA_963169755.1 Actinomycetota bacterium
GGTAGCCGTCGTCGTCGATCTCGCCCAGGTCACCCACCGTGAAGAAGTTCTCGATTCGGTTGGCCTTGGTCTTGTCGGCATCACCCTTGTACTCGAAGTCGGCCATGAGCTGGAGGTAGACGGTGCCGATCTGGCCGGCGCCCAGGCGGTTGCCCTGGTCGTCGTAGATCCGTACCTCGCACCCGGGCCAGGCCACGCCCACCGAGCCGGGCTTGTCCAGCCACTCGCGGGCACCGATGACGGTACCGCCGCCTTCGGTGGCGGCGTAGTACTCCTGGATGGTGTCGCCCCACCACTCGATCATGCGGCGCTTCACCTCATGGGGGCAGGGCGCCGCGCCGTGGACCATGTTGCGCATCGAGCTCAGGTCGTAGGCCGAGCGGACGTCATCGGGCAGGTCCAAGAGACGTACGAACTGGGTGGGCACCATGTGGCTGTAGGTCACCCGGTGTCGCTCTATGAGCGACAACATCTCTTCGGGCAGCCACTTGTCCATGAGGACCACGGTGTGACCCAGATGAAGGGCGTTACCGGTCCACATCAGAACTGCCGTGTGGTACAGCGGTGAGACCGTGAGGTGTACGTGGCCGTCTCGGGGAGCGATCCCGAAGAGGTTGGGCAGGTAGCCCAACAGCTCACCCATGTCCGACGGGTCGATCTCGAACAGGGGGCGTCGCACCGCCTTGGGGCGACCGGTGGTACCCGACGTGTAGTGCATGGCGGCCCCGGTGGTGCGACCCTCCGGGGCAGTGGTGGGCTGCCCGGCGGTGAGGTCATCGAGGGGTCGGAATCCGTCGATCGAACCAACCGAGAACGCCCGTCCCTCGGGGCCGGTGGGAAACCCGGCCTCGGCCACCGCCGCCTTGGCCACATCACCGAAGCGCTCGTGGGCCACCAGCACCTTGGCCTCGGAGTCGGCCACGATGTAGGCCACCTCGGGGCCCACCAGGTGCCAGTTGATGGGGGTCACGTACAGCCCGATCTGCAAGGCCCCCAGGTAGACCTCGATCAGCTCGATGCTGTTGGGCAGGAGCAGAGCCACGGTGTCGTTGCGGTCCAGGCCCAGGGCCCGGAGGCCGTGAGCCACCTGGTTGGCCCGGTCGAGCAGCGCCCCCGCGCTTCGTTCGGTGCCGTCGGGGCCCACCAGGGCCAGTCGGTCACGGTCAGCTTCGGCCAGTCGCCAAAATCCCAGATCACCCATGGCCGGGCACTGTAGGCCAGACTGGAACGTGTTCTCGTTTCTCGACAGATGTCGGTGACGCGACATCCCGCGGGCTTGTTATGGTCCGCGGCTCCACCCCACCTGAAATTGAAGGGACCCACCCCATGCGTGCTGCCGTGCTTCGAAACACCGGAGACGAACTGCTCGAGATCGTCGACGGAGTGGAGCCGATTCCACCCGGACCCACCGACGTGACCATCAAGATCGAGGCCACCGGGGTGTGCCACTCCGACCTCCACGCCATGGAGGGGACCCTGCCTCAGGGGGCGCCGTTCGTGCCGGGGCACGAGGGTGCCGGTGTGATCAGCGCGGTGGGAGACCAGGTCACCGACCTGAAGGTGGGCGATCACGTGGTGGTGGCCTGGTCGCCGCCGTGTGGCCAGTGCAACTACTGCACAGAGCGCAACCAGCCCCACCTGTGCGTGATGATCCAGTTCTCCATCGCCGGCCTGCCTCGCTTCACCGAGGGAGACACCGAGCTGTTCGGCATGGCCGGCACCGGCACCTTCGCCGAGTACGTAACCCTCCCGCAGGAAGCGGCCATCAAGATCCCCGACGACGTCCCCTTCGATGTCGCCTCACTGATCGGCTGTGGGGTCAGCACCGGGGTGGGCGCCGCCATCAACACCGCCAAGGTTCAGCCCGGCTCCAAGGTTGTGGTGTTCGGCTGCGGTGGGGTGGGCATCTCGGTCATCCAGGGGGCGCGGGTGGCAGGAGCGTCAGTGATCGTTGCCGTCGACTTGCTGAAGGAGAAGCAGGAGATGGCCAAGCAGTTCGGGGCCACCCACGCCTGCACTCCCGACGAGTTGGCCGAGCTCCAGGCCGAGCTCACCGGTGACGGCTTCGACTACGCCTTCGAGGCCATCGGAGTACCGGCGGTGATGCGCCAGGCCTACGACGCCACCCGTCGGGGTGGTACCACCTGCGTTCTGGGGGTGGGTGCCATGGACAAGGAGGTGTCGTTCAACGGCTTCGAGATCTTCTTCTCCGAGAAGAACTTCATGGGCAGCTACTACGGCTCGGTCGATGTGCGTCGTGACTTCGCCCGTTTCCTGGAGTTGTGGAAGGAAGGCAAGCTCGACCTCGAGGGCATGATCTCCAAGCGGATGAAGATCGATGACATCAACGAGGCCTTCACCGCCATGCGCAACGGAGAGGTGATCCGCACGGTCATTACCTTCTGACCACCGATCAGAGGGTTGGGGCTTCGAGTCTCTTCCAGCGCACCAACCGAATACTCAAGCCAGAGGCGGTCCCCGGTCCCGGAGACCGCCTCTGTCGCGTCCGGCCCAATGCCCGGGACGACGTGCCCGTGGGTTTGTCAGCCGGTGTAGGGGGGTGGGGTGTCGCGGATGGGGGTGGCTGGTGGCGGGGTGGGCCGTGACGGAGCGGTCGTGGTGGTGGACTGGGGTGTCGTCGTGGGGGTGGTCGGGGCGCAGGGGGCGGTGGGCTCACCCTGGGGGAAGCGGCCTCCGGCGTTGGGCTGAGGGGCCGGGATGGCCTCGCCGTCGGCCTCACCGGTGACAGCTTGGAGGATCGAGGCCAGGAAGTCTTCGTGCAGCCACGACTCGGGGGGACGGGTGCCGCGCCCGGGAGCCAGGTTCGAAGGGGGATAGGGGCCGAACAGGGTGGGATCGGCCACCGGTTCACACTCGCTCTTGACGTAGTCGCCGTTGCGAACGATCACCATGTCGAGGCTGGGGATCACGAAGATGAACTGCCCGTCGAAGCCGGTCATCATGTAGATCGGACCATCCACCTGATCCCAGGAGCGGATCCACCACTGGTAGCCGTAGATGCCATCGGAGTTCTCGGTGGGGGTGAGTGAGTCCTTCACCCACTGGGCAGGCACCACCTGGCGGCCGTTCCAGTTGCCACCCCGCAGGTAGAGCAGTCCCATCCGGGCGTAGTTGCGGCTGGTGGTGTCGAGACAGCAGTAGGTGAGGGTGTGGCCCTCGCCGTCACGCCACCACTCGACCTGGTCGATACCGATGGGGTCGAACAGCTTGGTCTGGGCGTACTCATCGGCGGGCATTCCGGTGGCCGACTCGATCACCCACGACAACAACATGGTGTCGCCGCTGGAGTAGTTGAAGCGGGTCCCGGGCTCCACCTCGACCGGACGGCTGGCGGCGTAGGCCAGTTGGTCGCGGCTGATACCCATCTGGATGATGTCGGAGGCCCCGACGTTGGCGGCGTCGTAGTCCTCGTTCCACTTGAGCCCAGACTCCATGTGCAACACGTCGCGCAGGGTGATCTTGGCCTTGGCGGTTCCGGCCCACTCGGGGAACCAGGTGGCCATCGATTCGTCCACTCCGGCGATGAGGCCTTCGTCGATGGCGATGCCCACCAGGGCACTGGTGAAGCTCTTGGCCACCGACCAGCTGGCGCTCCAGGAGCGGGGGCCTTCGCCCGGTGCGTACCACTCGGCCACCAGGTTTCCGCCTCGGGTCACCACCACGCCCTGGGTGTGGCGCTCGGGTGCCGAGGCATAGGTCCAAGCACCTTCGAGGGTGGCGGCGTCGAGTCCGGCCTCGGCCGGTGACATGACGTTCCAACCATCGGAGTCGAGGGCCCGAGCCGTGACGGCGGTGGTGGGATTGGCAGACCCCAGGCCTGCCCCGGCGGGGCTGAACAGCACCAACCCGACGGTGAGGGCACCAACGGCGGAGCGGAGTCGGTGCCTGGTTCCCCGCTGGAGGGTTTTGCGGGCGACCGGCGACATTGGGCTCGTCATGCCCAGAACATAGGTCCATTTGTCGCCCAGTTCACGAACTTTGGTGTTCGTGGATCAGGTGGACCTCTCCGAGGCACGGGCACCGACCTCGGTTCGGAGGAAACTGAAACCTGTTCTATTGTGGTCAGCCGTGACCGACACCACGCAGGGGGCGGGGGCGGGAGAGATCCTCTCGGCGCCCCTCATCATCGAGTATCCGTTCAAGCGCACCACCGGCCCGGTGATCGGCGCCTTCCTCACCGGACTTCGCGAGCGGGTCCTGATCGGGTCGCGCGCCGAGGACGGGCGGGTGATCGTGCCCCCCGCCGAGTTCGACCCGGTCTCGGGCAACGACCTCACCGAGCTGGTCGAGGTGGGCCCGGCCGGGGTGGTGACCACCTGGGCCTGGGTCAGCGCACCTCACGCCAAACACCCGCTGGACCGACCCTTCGCCTGGGCTCAGATCCGCCCCGACGGAGCCGACACCTCCATGCTGGGAGCAGTCGACGCCGGTGCCATGGAGAACATGCAAACCGGAATGCGGGTGACGCCGGTGTGGGCCGACGAACGCGAGGGCCACATCTGCGACATCGCCCGCTGGATTCCCGAGTCCGACGGAGGCAACGCCTGATGGCTGAGATCGTCCTTCCCCCCTCCATTCGCGACGTCGAGCCGGTGCGCAGTGTGCGAACCCCCGCCCAGCTCGACTACGAGTTCACCGCTGGCGATGCCACCACCCGCTTCCTCAACGGCATCGTCAACAAGCGCATCATCGGCCAGCAGGCTCCGGGCGGCCGGGTCTACGTACCACCCCGCGGCGCCGATCCCGAGCTGGGCCAACCCACCCCCATAGACGTGGAGGTGGCCCAGGTGGGCACGGTCACCTCGTTCTGTGTGGTGAACCTCCAGTTCTACGGCTCGGTCATGGAGATCCCCTACGTGAGCGCCCTGATCCTGCTCGACGGTGCCGATCTGTCGATCATGCACCTCATTCAGGAGATCCCCGCCGATCAGGTCCGCATCGGCATGCGGGTGGAGGCGGTGTGGCGTGACGACGCCGACATCGAGCCGACCTTCGAGTCGGTGCGCTACTTCCGGCCGACCGGAGAACCCGACGACGTGAACGTGCGCATCCCCGGCGAGGGCCACGGCACCGGACTGGGGTCGTGGGTCGGGGGAGTGGCCCCCACCGAAGCCGTCATCCGTAACCCCCGTACCGGACAGGGCGGAACCACCGAGGGAGGCGACGCCTGATGCGCGACGTGGCCATCATCAGCTTCGCCCAGACCCCCATGCGGCGTCGGGTGGACGAGCTCAACGAGGTCGAGATGCTCATGCCCGCCGTACACGGCGCGCTGGCTCAGGTCGACATGACCATCGACGACATCGGCTTCACCTGTTCGGGCTCCACCGACTACCTGGCCGGCATGGCCTTCAGCTTCGTGTCGACCCTGGACGCCGTGGGCCCGTGGCCCCCCATTCAGGAGAGCCACGTGGAGATGGACGGGGCCTGGGCGCTCTATGAGGCCTGGGTGAAGCTCCAGCTCGGCGAGATCGACACCGCCTTGGTGTACGCCTACGCCAAGTCCTCGCCCGGCGACTTGCCGATGGTGCTGACACGTCAGCTCGACCCCATCACCATGGGGCCGCTGTGGCCGGACTCGGTGAGCATCGCCGCCCTCCAGGCCCGGGCCCTGCTCGACACCGGTCGGGTGACCGAAGGCGATCTGGCCGAGGTGGCGGTACGAAGCCGGCGCGATGCCCTGGCCAATCCCAACGCTCAGCTCGCCTGGGATCGTGGCCTCGACGATCACCTGGCCGAGGACTATCTGGTAGCCCCGCTGCGGCGCAGCGACTGTCCGCCCATCACCGACGGGGCGGCAGCCATCGTGTGGGCGGCGGGCGACGAGGCCCGCTCCAAGGTCGACCGACCGGCGTGGATTCGTGGCATCGACCACCGAATCGAGCCGATCCATCTGGGTCTACGGGACTTGACGGTCAGCGAGTCCACCCGCATCGCCGCCGAGAAGGCCGGGGTGGCCGACGGACCCGTCGATGTGGCCGAGATCCACGCTCCCTTCACCCACCAGGAGCTGATCCTGCGTCAGGCCATGGGCCTGGGGGGCTCGACGGCGATCAACCCCTCGGGTGGGGCCTTGTGTGCCAACCCGATGATGACCGCTGGCCTGGTTCGCCTGGGCGAGGTGGCCAACCGCATCTCGGCGGGTACCGCCGATCGGGGGGTGGCCCATGCCACCAGCGGCCCCTGTCTGCAACAGAACCTGGTGTGTGTGCTGGAGGGTGACAACTGATGGGCAAGCAACGAGTTGCCGTGGTGGGAATCGGCCAGACCAAGCACCAGGCCACCCGGGGTGATGTGTCCATGGCCGGACTGGTCAGAGAGGCTGCCCTGCGGGCACTGGCCGACGCCCAGATGACCTGGGCCGACATCGACGCCGCGGTGGTGGGCAAGGCCCCGGACTTCTTCGAGGGCGTGATGATGCCCGAGCTGTTCCTGGCCGACGCCTTGGGATGCACCGGCAAGCCGCTGTTTCGGGTCCACACCGCCGGATCGGTGGGGGGTTCCACCGCCATCGTGGCCGCCCAGCTGGTCCAGGCTGGGATTCACGAGCGGGTACTCACGGTGGCCTTCGAGAAGCAGTCTGAGAGCGAGGCCATGTGGGCGCTGTCGCTCCCCATCCCCTTCACCCCTCCTCTCCATGCCGGTGCCGGCGGATACTTCGCCCCCCACGTGCGCAGCTACATCCGACGGGCCAAGGCACCAGACCACATCGGCATCCTGGTGGCCCTCAAGGACCGTCAGAACGGGCTGAAGAACCCTTACGCCCATCTCCATGAGCACGACATCAGCTTCGACTCCATCAAGGACTCGCTGATGTTGTGGGACCCCATCCGCTACGCCGAGACCTGCCCCTCCAGCGACGGTGCCTGCGCCCTGGTGCTGGGCAGTGAGAGGGTGGCCGACGCCGCCGCTGCCGATGGGCGCAAGCCGGCGTGGATCCAGGGAACCGCCATGCGCTCCGAGCCCACCCTCTCAGCTGAACGGGACACCGTGCTGCCCCTCGGTGGGGCGTTGTGTGCGGCCGACGTCTACCGCCAGGCCGGTATCACCAACCCCCGCAAAGACGTGGACTGCGTGGAGATGTACGTGCCGTTCTCGTGGTTCGAGCCCATGTGGTTGGAGAACCTCGGGTTCGCTGAGCCCGGCGAAGGCTGGAAGCTCACCGAGGCCGGGGTGACCGCCCTCGACGGCGACCTGCCGGTGAACATGTCGGGCGGGGTGCTGTGCACCAACCCCATCGGGGCCTCGGGCATGTTGCGCTTCGCCGAAGCCGCCATGCAGGTTCGAGGCACCGCCGGAGACCACCAGGTCGACGGGGCCCGCAGGGCAGTCGGGCACGCCTACGGCGGCGGTAGCCAGTTCTTCGCCATGTGGGTGGTCGGCGCCGACAAGCCCTGACAGCCGCCGCCGGAGCAATCTGGGGGCCGTCAGGACGGCCCGGACGCTCCCTGGGCCAGTTGGGCGGCGATGGCGGCGTCGAGGTCGGCTCGAATCGACGAGCCGGCCAGCTCGGTGTCGACGGCGGCCGCCAGGGCGGCTCTCTCTCCGGCCAGGTCGGGTTCGTCGATCAGGTTCACGCTCTCGCCCGGGTCGGTCTCCAGGTCGAACAGGACCTCCTCACCCCAGCCCATCTCCCGGATGTACTTGAAGCGGCCGCGGCGGGCCATCGGCCAGTGCATGGTGAACGCCGACAGCACGATCCGATCCATGTCTTCGTCGCGGGTGGGGTCGGTCAACACCCCCAGTAGGTCGCGGCCGTCACCGGGATCGGGGTCGGCCAGCGACGGGTCCAGACCGGCGGCCGCCAGGGCGGTGGGGACGAAGTCGTAGCTCTGCATGGGGGCCGCAACCCGGCGTCCGGCATCGGTGCCGATGACCGGGCCGCCGACCGCGAAGCACGGCACCCGGGCCAGGTCGTCGAAGGGGATCCACGGCACCTTGCGGACCAGACCCCGACGGGTGCCGTAGTCACCGTGATCGACGGTGAACCACACCAGCGTGTTGGCCAGGTCGAGCCGGGCGGCGATGGGTTCCACCGCGTCGTCTATCTGGGTGATCGACCCGTAGGTGAGGGCCAGGTCCCGACGGTGATGGTCCAGCCGCTCAGCCCTCACTCGGCGGTGGTCGGGCCCGTCGGTCTCCAGCTCGCGGCGGAACAGGTTGGGTAGTCCGTGGTTCCTCCGGTCGTCATTGGGGTCGACGACGCAGGTGGCCGGGTCGTACATGGAGGCATACGGCTCGGGTGGGTTGAGAGGCGGGTGGGGATGGGGGAACGAGACCACCAGGAACAGCGGACGGTGGGGGTCGCGGCGCTCGAGCACCTCCAGGGCCCGGTCGCGCACCCACGAGGTGGGGTGGGTCTCGGGATCGAAGGGATACGGGGCCCTCGTTCCCCCGGGTACCTCGAACCGCCAGTCCGGCAGTCCCCGGTCAGCCAGCCAGTCGTGGTAGTGGTCATAGGCGGCCCAGCCCGATGGGTCTCCGGGATAGGCGGTGAAGTGCTCGGCCACCGCCAGATGATCGAAGCCGTGGTCGGCCCGCATCGGGGTGAAGTGCATCTTTCCCACCAGCGCGGTCTGGTACCCGGCCTCGCGCAGGCTGCGGGCCACGGTGGGCTGGCCCGGTACCAGTGCCCGGTTGGGGCCGGTCACCACCCGATGGTCGAGCCGTCCGGTGAGCAGCGACGTGCGGGCCGGTACACAGGTGGTGGAGGCCGAGTAGCAGGCGTCGAAGATCACTCCGCGGCCGGCCAGCCGGTCGAGGTTGGGGGTCCTGACGGGGGAGCCGGGCCACCAGCCCACCTGATCGTGGCGTTGCTGGTCGGTCATGACCAGCACGATGTCGGGACGGGAACTGGTCATCGGGTCCACGTGGCCTCTAGACGGCGTAACGCCCAGAAGCTAGGTGATCGGACCCCCAGTGGCGGAGGACCTACAGGGCTGAGCCGCCGTGGCGCACCGAGGCGGTGTTCTTGCCGGGAACCTCGTCCATGCGGTCGGGGTAGTAGGGGGGCGGGAACACGGTGCGCTCTTCGGCAGCGGCCGCCTCGCCCGAGGGAACCTCGGCATAGAACTGCGAGTACCACTTGCGGTACTTGATGAACGGACCGTCGTTGTCGGCCAGGGCGGGACGGCTCAGGTGAGCCTTGTGGACCCAGATGGGGATGTCCTCGGTGAACTGCTTGATGACCTCGTTCGAGAACGCCTCGCCCACCGATGAGTTGGTGGCTTCGTCGCCCAGGCTGCGGATGTAGAAGTTGAACCGGGTCTGGGTCTGGCCCTCGTCGATGGGTGTGGTGGCCGTCATCAGCAGCGTGTCGATGATCCCCGCGAAGCGCACCACGCTGACACCCGGTCCGTTGGCGGTGCTGTTGATCTGACCTTCGACCACGCCTCGGGGGGTTGGGAACTTCTGGCTCGACTCCATGATGGAGATGTGGCCCTGGGGCTCGTAGCGGGTGATCACCGGGACATCGGCCACGTTGTGGACGTAGCGGAAGTGGGCCGAGTCGACCCCGTTCTCGCCCATCTCCTGGATACCGGCGGGCACCACGGCGGTGAAGCGCTTGGGTCCGTAGAATTCACCGCTGGTCAGGTCGGCCACCTCGTCGACCTCCCAGGTGGGGTCCTCGCGGTGAGGGTGGTACCAGGCGTAGATGAAGCCGTTGCGCTCCAGCACCGGGTAGCTGAACACCTTGGCCTTCTTGTTGGTGCGCTCTGAGTAGGGGATGTGGGTGTTGCAGCCCTCACCGTCGAACTTCCAGCCGTGGAACGGGCACACCACGTTGCATCCATCGACCAGGCCGCCGTGGCCCAGGTGGGCGCCCAAGTGGGGGCAGAAGGCATCTTGGACGTGAGCGGTGCCTTCCTCGTCTCGCCAGATCACGAGGTGTTGCGCGAAGTAGTACGCGGCCTTGGTCTGGCCCACCTCGACATCGGGAGTCTCGGCCACTGCGAACCATCCGAACGGGATGGGGAACGGATAGCGGGTTTCGGTGGCGGTCTGGCTCATGGATCGGGCCCCCTGGTCGGCGCAGAAATTAGAACGTGTTCTAATCTACCGCCTGGTGGGGTGCCTTGCCAGCTAGCTTGCGCCGATGGCAGATGACGACCTGAAGCTCGGACTCCACCTCGGCTACTGGTACGCCGGCCCTCCGGTAGGGGTGGCCGAGATGGTGGCTGCCGCCGAGGAACTGGGCTTTGACTCGATCTGGACGGCCGAGGCCTACGGATCGGACTGCTTCACTCCTCTGGCCTGGCAGGGCGCAGCCACCAGCCGGGTGAAGATGGGCACCGCGGTCTGTCAGATGGCGGCGCGCACCCCGGTTGCCACCGCCATGTCGGCGCTCACCCTCGACCATCTCAGCGGGGGGCGGTTCATGCTGGGCCTGGGGGCCTCGGGCCCTCAGGTGGTCGAAGGGTGGTACGGCCAGCCCTACCCCCGTCCGCTGGAGCGCACCCGCGAGTACGTGTCGATCGTTCGCCAGGTGCTGGCCCGAGAGGCGCCCGTGACTCACCAGGGCCGGCACTTCCAGCTTCCGAACCACGGTGAGGGAACCACCGGACTGGGCAAGCCGCTGCGTTCCATCACCCATCCGCTGCGGGCTGACCTGCCCATCTTGTTGGGGGCCGAGGGACCCAAGAACGTGGCACTGGCCGCCGAGATCTGCGATGGCTGGCTGCCGATCTTCCTGTCTCCGGGCCTCGATGTCGGCTATCGCCAGAACCTGGCCGAGGGATTCGCCCGACCCGGGGCCCGCCACACCTCCCTTGACACCTTCGAGATCCCCAACATGGTGCACATCGTCGTCGACGACGATGTGGAGCGGGCGGCCGACGTGGTGAGGATGTTCCTGGGCTTCTACATCGGGGGAATGGGTGCCCGTGAGGTCAACTTCCACGCCGACGTGTTCGCCCGGATGGGCTATGGCGACGTGGTTCCCGAGATTCAGGACCTGTTCCTGGCCGGCCGCAAGGACGAGGCCATCGCCCGGGTCCCTCTGGCTCTGGTAGAGGACGTGGCCATGGTTGGCCCGATCGACAAGATCCGTGAGGAACTCGACCAGAAGTGGCGCAGCACCTGTATGACCACGTTGCTGGTGAACGGACCGCCCGAACACCTCAGGTTGGTCACCGACCTGGTACGGGGCTGACGGCCTGTACCGTCAGTAACTCTCAGGCCAGAACCGAGATCCTCAGCTCGCTGATCAACTCGGGGGTGAGCAGTTCACCGGTGCGCTCCACCAGCAGGCTGGTCTGGTAACCCACCGCACCGATGTCGCAGCCCGAGGTGGCCACCACTCCCAAGGCGCTGCCCAGCGAGATCGATGACACGAACATGTAGCCACCCCGCATGGACACGATCACCTGTTGGAGGCCGTCGAAGCCGAATGCTCGGGATGCGCCGTCTGACAGCGAGACCATGCCGGTGACGATGGCGGCCACCTGCTCGGCGTCTTCGCGCTCGAGCGAACGAGAAGCCGCGATCAACAGCCCGTCGCTGGACACCGCGATGGCGTCGGTGACGCCGGCGGTGGAGTTGACGAAGTCGTCGATGAGCCAGTTGAAGTTCTGGGCAGTCTGGCTGAGCTCTGTCACTCGCTTGCTCCGTGTTGGGGGGAGGGGGACCCCGGAGGGTCAGTCTGGTTCGGCACCGGTGACCGCCGGCTCGGGTGATTCGCCCTTGGCGCGCTCCATGCCGGCGGTGTAGTCGGTGAGGAGCGCAGCCAGGTTCTGGGTCTCCTGCGGGGTGGTCTCGGCCTTCAGTGGGCCGCGCTCGGCGTTGACCGCTGCGCTGCGCAGCAGCGGACTGCGTTCGGCCACCGCCTTGGCGTGTGAACCCGGAACCCGCTTGGCGAGGCCGCCGGTGGTCTTGGCCGGTTCGGCCGAAGCTGCCGGTGCGGCTGGTGCGGCTGGTGCGGCTGGAGCGGTAGCGGGTGAGGCCGGTGGCCGGCCGTCGACCTTGACGTCGGCATTGGTGGGATCGGGATGGACATCGTTGGCCTTGGCCCGGCCGCGGGTGGGGGCGGGAGCGGCGGCTGCCTGAGCTGCCTGTTCGATGGCTTTGGTGGCCTCGGCGTCGCTCATCAAGCTGGCGAGCGGAACCTCCACGGTGGCTATCACTCCACCTCCCTGGCCAGCCGACAGGGCCACCTTGGCTCCCATGCGGGCAGCCAGACGCCCAGCCACGTAGTGGCCCAGGTAGCGAGAGGGAGCAACCGTGAACGACTCGTTGCCCGAGAGTCGACGGTTGGCCGTTCCGATTCGGTCGGGGGTCATGCCCACGCCGTGGTCGGTCACGGTGATTCGGTAACCGTTGGCATCACGGCGTCCCGTCACCTCTACCTGGGTGGTCGGCGGCGAGAACGAGAGGCCGTTCTCGACCAGCTCGGCCAGCAGGTGGATCAGGTCAGCGGCCGACGAGCCGGGGATGTAGGCGGTGTCGACCTGCTCGAGGGTGACCCGTTGGTAGGCCTCGACTTCTGACAGCGAGGCACGCACTACGTCGGTCATGGCCACCGGCACCCCACCGCCTCGTTGGGCCTCGGTGCCACCGAGCACCACCAGGGACTCGGCGTTGCGGCGGGCCCGGGTTGCCAGGTGGTCCAGTTTGTACAGCGACTCCAGCACCGCTGGGTCGGTCTCGGCCTCTTCCAGCTCGGTGATCAACTCGAGCTGGAGACCGATCAGGTTCTGGGTACGCCGACCGAGGCTCACGAACGAGTCGGCGATGTTGCGTCGGAGGGTGGCCTGCTCGACCGCCAGATCCAGTGCCGAGGACTGGACGTGGTTGATGGCCGATGCCACGGTCTGAAGCTCGTCGTGGGATCTCACCGTCACCGGCGCCAGATCGGGCAGCACCACGTCTTCATGGGGCGGCGTGTTGAGAACACCCTGCACTGCCTGAGGTAGGCCGGTGGTGGCCATTTCTTCGGCTTGGCTGGTCAGCTTGCGCATGGGGCGCAGGATCGAAGCAGCCACCGCCATGGCTGCCGCTGCGGCACCGATCATGACCGCTACCGCGATCATGGTGTAGCGCTGCTGTTCGGCCTTGGCGTCGGACACCCGCTGGTCGATCATCTTCTGGAGGGCCTTGGAAGCGTCGCTGGCGATCCGCTGGGTGGTTCCCAACTCGGCGGTCTTGCGGTCGGTGACCTTGGGGTTCAGGCCGATCAGGTCTTCCATGACGAGATCGCCGGTCTGGAGCCATGTCGACACCATGCTGGCCATGTCGGAGTAGACCGGGTTGGAGGCGTAGGTGCTGACCGCCTCGCCCCAGGGCCCGTTCACGTGGGCACGCAGGTTCTCCACTGCCTGCTCGTAGTCTCTGAGGTCGCCGGCAGCGTTGTAGCGAGCCATCGGGTCGTCTGAAGCCAGCGAGGTCCCGACCTTCTTCATCAGGTTGCTGACCGCGAAGTGGGCGACGGTCACGTCGTTGAGGGTCTCGGCCGCCTCGCGCATGTCGGGATCCGAGATCGACGACGCGATCTGCTCGTTGGCGTTGAGGAGGTTGTTGATGGCCAGGGAGTACGAGTCGTAGGCGACCTCGGTGACATCCCAGTTGTCCAGCCCGGGGTTCTTGAGAGGCCCGGCCAGGCGGGCCCGCTGGTCGGCCAGGTTGTCTTCGATGTCGGCCAGCGGGGTGGCGAAAATTCGCTTGGCCACCGGGCCGCCACTGGCTACCGCCTTCTTCAGATCAGCCAGCGCCTGGTCGGTCTCGGCCACGCTCTCCTCGAAGGAGTCGGTGGGGAACACCGCGGTGTCACGCATTCCCAGGATGCTCACGGTGGCGTCGCCCTGCTCCACGATCAGGGCGTCGACCAGGCTTCCGGGGTTCAAGGCCACGCCGGCGAGGCGCGTCTCTTCCTCGACCGCGGTGCGGCGGTCTCGGGCCTGGTTCACCTGCACCATGCTCAACCCAGCTACCGCCACCAGCGGTACCAGGATGGCCGCCGCCAGCTTGGCGCGGATGGGGAGGAGCGCCCGCTTGCGCTCCATCGTGACACTCTGGTCATCGGATGGCTTGCCCATGGTGATCATGGCCCCTTTTGTCTGCTCGCTCGATGACCGGTCCCCTTGGTCGGCCCCATGTGAACGAGACTTCTGTCACCCAATCGGCGGTGATCTGCACAGTGTAAATGGTCCGAACGGCCTGATAGTTGCATTGTGATCGACTGGCGTTGGGAGTCGGTGGGTGCTGCCTGGTTAGGCTCCGGCGACATGGCCGAGACCTCCCAGCCGGTGTCGCTCTCGCCCCGTCCGGGGTCGGCACGATCTGACCTGCCCCTGCTACACCTCGACGAGGCTCGCGAGCTTCTCCGGGCTGCGGGCCGAACCCTGTTGGATGAGAAGGGCCAACTCTCCGCCGAGGACCTGTCTTCCTTGTCGCGGGTTCCGGACTCGGCCGTGCCGTTGCTGGCCGCCTTGGCTCACGAGGTGCGCCTGGCCCGGTGCGGCAACGAGGTGGAGGTGGAGGGGATCATCTCGGTGAAGACCGGTGGATGCCCCGAAGACTGCAATTTCTGTAGCCAGTCGGCAGCCTTTGACACCCCGGTGAAGGCCACACCGTTCCTCGACACCGACGAGGTGCTGGCGGCTGCTCGCGAGACGGCTGAACTGGGGGCATCTGAGTTCTGCATCGTGCTGGCGGTACGAGGGCCAGATGAACGTCAGATGTCTCGAATTCTGGAGTTGGTCCCGCTGATCCGGGACGAGACCGGCATGAACCTGGCGGTTTCGGCCGGAGTTCTGACCGACGACCAGGCCCGTCGCCTGGCCGAGGGTGGGGTGCACCGGTACAACCACAACCTGGAGACCGCCCGGTCGTACTTTCCGCAGGTGGTCACCACCCACACCTGGGAAGATCGTTACGAGACCTGCGAACGGGTGCGAGCCAACGGTATGGAGCTGTGTTGCGGGGTGCTGTTGGGAATGGGTGAGTCGGTGGCCCAGCGCCTGGAGCTTCTCGAACAGTTGAGAGCGGTGGACCCCGACGAGGTGCCGGTGAACTTCTTGAACCCCCGGCCCGGAACCCCGCTGGGTAACGCCCCGATCGTGACGGCCCTGGAAGCCATTCGTTGGATCGCCCTGTTCAGACTGGCCTTGCCGTCGGTGACCCTGCGCTATGCCGGGGGGCGTGAGATCACCCTGCGGGAGTTGCAGGCCATGGGGCTGACGGCGGGGATCAACGCCCTGATCGTCGGCAACTACCTGACCACGCTGGGTCGGACACCGGCCGAGGACCTCCAGATGCTCGAGGACCTCCAGATGCCGGTGGCGACGCTGGGCAAGGTCTTCTGAGACGCAGGATCGCCGTGTCCGAAGTCGGTACCCACTGCGCCCACTGTGGGCGACCGGCGGCCGACTGCTCGGGATGTGCCAGGCCGCTGGATCCACCCCGGTTCTGCCGCTCCTGTGGAACCCGGCTGGCATTGGTGGTGACCCCCACCGGCTATGTCGGGCGGTGCAAGCACCATGGCGAGGTCATCCGGGTCTGAGACCTCGATTGGAGGTCAACCGCGGGTGCGGGCGGCTCGGAATCGGCTGAGTCGGTCGACGGCCAAGCTCAGGCGACGGGCATCGGAGGTGTCGCCGAGAGCCTGAGCGGCCCGGTTCAGATGCTGGGCTGGAGAGTCGGTGTCCAGCCAGGTCGCGAACTGATCGGCTGATCGAGCGTCGTGGAACAGGGCTGAGACACTTGCGGGGAAGTCCGGTCTCAGATCGCTTTGGACCAGGACTACCGCCAGATGCAGCGCTGGGGGCCCGGGTGATCCGGCCAGGGCTTGAGCCCACCGGTCAAGAAACGGGTCGAGGTCGCCGATGGCGGCGGCAGTCTGGCGCAGCCAATGGTGGGCACTGTGGCCCGAACGGGGATTGCTGGCGAGCAGCCGCCCCCATTCGGCCAGCAGGAATCGGCAGACGGCGTCGACCTGGCCGGGGGTCCACTTGGACCACCCGGCCGCCGCCAGCTTGTCGAGCAGTACCGACCGGTTCACTCCCAGCTGGTGGTCGGCAGCCAGGTGAAGGGCCCGGGGGGCGATGCGTAGAAGGTCACGGCCGTCACCCCAGGTGGTACCGACCTTGGCCACGAACCTCGAGACGACCTCTGGGGACAGACTCGAGACGTCAGCGGCCAGGGCACTCACGTCCGACGGGGTGACACAGTGTCGGCAGCGAACCATGTCCGGTCTGTGGGCGACGTCTCCGAAAGCGGCATAGAGAGCGGTGGTGGCCGCCGAGAACTGAACCGCAGCGGCGGCCTCCGGCGGGGTAGCAGCGGGTACGGAAGGATCGACTGTTGGGGCGGCCATGGACATCGGGGGGAGCGATCGTGGTCGACGGTGGTGGCTCGAATGTAGATCCGTGGAGCGT
>CAUJFC010000095.1 GCA_963169755.1 Actinomycetota bacterium
CGCTCCGGTGAGCAGGTCGACCTCGGGCTCTCGGCCCACCAGAGGGACCTCGGCCCGACGGTGTCGGTGTCCGGGAGGAACCTTGGCTGCCCGAGCGACCCAGGCCTCGACGGGCTTCTCACGTCCCTTCGCAGCCACCAGCCCACGCGACGTGTACTCGATGGCGGCCGCTGTCGCATCGTGGGTGGCCGGACCCACAAGGACCTCGCCGGGAGCGGCTGCCGTCTGAAGGCGACTAGCGGTGTTGACCACGTCGCCCATGGCGGTGATCGAGCCCGCCGCCGCCATAGCGCCAACCAGGACCGGCCCGGTATTGACCCCCACTCTCATCTGAAGGGACTGGCCCACCAGCCCGGCTTCCAGCCGCAGACTCTCCTGCATGGCCAGTGCCGCCCGCACGGCTCGTTCGGCGTCGTCCTCGTGGGCCACCGATGCGCCGAACAGAGCGACCATGGCGTCACCCACCACCTTGTCGACCTGACCACCGAAGGCGGCGACATCGCCCGCCAACCTCTGGAAACACCGGTCCACCAGGAGCTTGACCTTTTCGGGATCGAGCCCCTCCGACAGCGTGGTGAACCCGACCAGATCGGCGAACACCACCGTCACCACCCGGCGCTCGTCGAATCCACCGAGCAGGGGACGGCCGCAGCGGGCACAGAAACGATCGTCCGGGGTCGTCTCTGCCCCACACCCCGCACAAGTCATGGTCAGATCAGATCAGATCACGGTCGGCGGCGGATCGATCGGTGGTTTCCTCGCCTTCGTCTTGATCATCGTCGATCCACCCTTCGTCCCAGGCCTTGGCATCGGCCGTCCAGTGCTCGTTGCGGTCAGCCACCTGGGCTCGCCAGTTTGCGGCCTCTTCGGCAGTGGCGTAGGGCCCCAGCGCGTTCTCGGGATCATCTCGTTCGCTGTCGGCTTCGACCCGTTGGTGGGTGAAGCACCAATACCATCGGTCTGAACTCATACTTCGACCCTACCGACGTCCCACCGACGATCCACGAAGCACCAGGCCCCGGTAGCCGTCGACGAAACCGACACCGCGCAGTACCTCGGCCAGCGGCGACTCCCGGGCCGGCACGCCGTCCAGGCGGGTCAGCTCCATCGAGCGGCGGCGACCCGATCGAACCACATCGGCCAGAGCCTCGACCCACTCCGGGTGGTCGGCCGCTGCCGGGAAGGTGACCAGACTGCGGCCACCCCGCTCCACAAAGGCGGTCGCCTCTCCGTTGACCAGGACCACCAACGCTCCGGCACTTCGGGTGGGCCGACTCTCGGCCGGGGGCCAAGCCAGGACCGCTCCGTATGGCTGGGCGGGGTCGGTGGCCGCCAGGACCAGCGGCGCAGCGACCATCTCACGATGTGCCCGCAGCCGATCCACCGCGCCGGGGACCGCGAACTGGGCCGCCCCCAGTCCCGCCACGAAGTAGCCCCTTCGGATCCGACCCTGTTCTTCCATGAGTTTGAGAACGGGATACACCCCGGCGAAACCGCCCTCGACCCCTTCGGCCAGTGCAGTCTCTCGGGTGAGCACGCCGTAGCGCTCCAGCAGTTGAGCGGCTCGGGCGAGGGCCACGTCGGTGGCGCCAACCGCCTGTTGGCCGACCAGTGACCATCGACCCACCGCTGCCGCTGGAGCAGCACGACTCGCCCGACCCGGTCTGGAGCGACCCCGCGGACCGGCTCGACTACCACTGGTGCCTGGTCGCGACTGCCCGACGCGGGCACGAACCGGAGCCAGCGAGTCGTTGGTCAAGATCCCGGCCCACACCAGATCCCACAGGGCGACCAGCACCTCTTCGGGTCCGACATCAGGCACCGCGGCGGTCAGATCGGCCCAGAACGACGCCCCCCGCTCGGACAGATGCCGATGGAGAGCGGCGTGAACCGGCTGATCCAACAGCTCGCCTAGCTCCTCGGCGTCGACGGGCGGGATCAAGGTGTCGACCTGGTCCCGGAACACCAGCCTGACACGACCGTCGCTACCCCCGAGACCTCCAGCTCCCACCCACACGATCTCGCCGGCGGTACACAGAGCATCCAGGTCCGCTGGCTGGTATCGGTCCAGACGGACCGCCAATACATCGACTTCCAGCGTCGAGGCCACCAGCGCCGCTCCCGCCAGGCCCGACACCACCTCCACCAAGTCGACCCCACTCCCAACTCCCTGCCAGGCGGGAAGGAATCGAGCCAGTGAGACGGCGTCAACCGGCTCGACCTCGGAACGCAGCGCCGCCAAGGACCGGCGGCGGGCGGCGCGTAGCACGTCGGGGTCGCACCATTCACGGGAGCGCCCCCCGGGCCGGAACTCGCCCGCCAGCAGACGCCCCTCGGCCACCAGGTCCTCGAGCACCGGCAACACCCGTTCCAGCGGCGCGCCCAACCGCAGGACAACCTGTGAGGTCAGGAAAGGACCGTGGGTGCGGGCGTGTCGTATCACCAGATCGTGCAGGGGTCGCTCGACCGGATCGGTGAAGGCAACCGGAAGCCCCGAAGGGATCGAGACGCCCAGTGCGTCGCGCAGACGCGCCGCGTCCTCGGCAGCCGCGAAGCGGCGCTCGCCAGCCATGCCCACCTCGATCACCCGACGGGCCGCCGTCAGTTCTCGCAGCCATTCCGTCGCCACATCCGGGGTCGATCCGTCGGCGGTCGCCATGCACCGGGCCGCCACCTCGGCCAGGGTCAGCGGACCCAGTACCCGCAACAGGTCGGCCACCTGATGAGCGTCGCGGGCCGACCGTTCGGGAGTGAGGCGCTGCAACTCCAGCTCGATCTGCTCCAGTACCGCTGGATCGAGCAGTTCTCGAAGTTCCTCGCTCCCCAGCAGCTCGCGCAGCAGGTCACGGTCCAGTGCCAGAGCAGCCGCCCGACGCTCGGCCAGGGGAGCGTCTCCCTCGTAGAGGTACATGGCCACCCACCCGAACAGCAGCGACCGGGCCATGGGTGACGCATGGGTGGTATCGACACTGACGACGCGCACTTTGCGACTGCGCAGGTCAGTCAGCACCCCGCGCAGCGCCGGGAGATCGAACACGTCGTTACAGCATTCTCGAGTGGTCTCGAGCAGGATCGGAAAGCCGGGATGAGACGCCGCAACCGCCAACAGATCGGCGGCTCGCTGGCGTTGCTGCCACAGCGGAGTTCGCCGGTCCGGCCGTCTACGGGGCAGCAACAGCGCACGGGCGGCGGCCTCCCGAAACCGGGCCGCGAACATGGCCGACCCCGGGAGGTTGGACACGATGATCTCGTCGAGCTCTTCGGGTTCGATCAGCAACTCGTCCACTGGAAGGCGCTCGAGAGACTCGGGCAGCCGCAGAATGATCCCGTCGTCGCTCCACATGATCTCGACATCGGATCCCCAGGACTCGGCCAGCCTGGCCCGCAGCGCCAGGGCCCAGGGAGCATGAATCCGGGCACCGAAGTGGCTGAGGATGCAGACCCGCCAGTCTCCGATCTCGTCGGGGAAGCGCTCGATCACGATGGTGCGGTCGTCGGGGACCGCACCGGTAGCGGCTGCCTGTTCGGCCAGAAAGCCGATCAGGTTGGAGGCGGCCAACGAAGAGAGGTGGTTCTGCTCTTCCAGACGACCAAGGGCCTCTTCGCTGGCAAGCCCCCGCACCTCACGCACGAACTCGCCCATCGCCCGGCCCAACTCGACCGGCCGCCCCGGGCCGTCGCCGTGCCAGAACGGCATCTTGCCGGGCTGACCCGGTGCCGGAGTGACGACCACCCGCTCGGGAGTGATGTCGTCTATCCGCCAGGTACTGGCACCCAGCAGAAAGGTCTCACCCACCCGGGACTCATAGACCATCTCCTCATCGAGTTCTCCGACCCGAGTGCCGTCGGGAAGGAACACGCCGTAGAGCCCACGATCTGGAATGGTCCCCCCGCTGGTGACCGCCAACCTCTGGGTTCCAGGGCGACCCTCCAACCTGCCAGTGGCTCGATCCCACACCAGTCGCGGCGCCAGTTCGGCGAACTCGGTTGACGGGTAGCGGCCCGACAACATGTCCAGCACCGCCTCCCACACGTCACGAGTCAGGTCGACGAACGGGGCCGCTGACCTGACCATCTGGTAAAGGTCGTCGACGCTCCAGGAGTCGACGGCACAGGCCGCCACCACCTGCTGGGCCAGTACATCGAGCGGGTTGCGGGGATAGCGGGTGGATTCGATCTCACCGGTCCGCATCCGGGTGGCCACCACCGCCGCTTCCAGTAGGTCGCCGCGGTGGCGGGGAAAGATCCGGCCGCGGCTGGGCTCGCCCACCTGGTGTCCGGCCCGACCGATCCGCTGGAGACCGGCGGCCACCGAACCAGGGGACCCAACCTGGACCACCAGATCGACAGCTCCCATGTCGATTCCCAGTTCCAGCGAGGACGTGGCCACCAGGGCCCGGAGTTGACCGGCTTTCAACTCGTCCTCGATGACCAGACGCTGTTCGCGGGCCAGCGATCCGTGGTGAGCCTTGACCAGGTCGTGCCCCGCTGTCTCGTTCAGATCAGCAGCGAGGCGCTCGGCTGATCGCCGGGCGTTGACGAACACCAGGGTCGAATGATGCTGTTGGACCAGGTCGACCAACGCCGGGTGCACGGCTGGCCATATCGACCTCTCGGACCCCATGTCCTGAACCGGGACCACCACCTCCAGATCGAGAGGCTTACGGGATCCGGCATCGACGATCTTCACCGGGCGTGACCGACGGCGGCCATCGGAATCGATCTGGAAGCCACCCAGAAAGGTAGCGATCTCGTCCAACGGCCGTTGCGTGGCTGACAGTCCGATCCGCTGAGGCGGCTTCTCACGGCCGTGGGCCAGTCGCTCGAGGCTCACCGCCAAGTGAGACCCCCGCTTGGTGGCGGCCATGGCGTGGATCTCATCGATGATGACCGCCTCTACCCCGGCCAGGGTCGAACGGGCGGCAGAGGTCAACATCAGATAGAGCGACTCGGGGGTGGTTATCAGCAAGTCGGGTGGGGTGCGCGCCAGCCGACGCCGATCGGAGGCTGGAGTATCTCCCGTGCGCATCCCCACAGTGGGCACCCGCACGGACTGACCCAGCCGGTCGGCGGCATGGGCGATGCCCACGAGCGGGGCTCGCAGGTTCTTCTCGACGTCAACCGCCAGCGCCCTTAGGGGAGAGATGTAGAGCAGCCGGGTACCAGCAGGTCGGTCATCATCGGGTGCCGGGCTGGTGAGCAGGCGATCGAGACCCCACAGGAAGGCGGTGAGGGTCTTGCCCGACCCGGTGGGTGCCAGGATCAGGGTGTGCTCGCCGGCGGCGATGGCCGGCCAACCCTGCTCCTGGGCAGCGGTGGGCGCGGCGAACGAACTCTGGAACCAGGCCCGAACCGGGGCGGAGAACAGGTCGAGCGCGCTGATCAGCGCAGCCTACGAACCCCCGCTGACAGTGGAACCCGGGGCCGCGGGATCCACCACCGTCAGATGCCCCTCCATGGTGGCGTGGGGGTCACACCAGAAGTCGTAACGGCCCGGCTCGGTCAGCTCCAGCTCCAGGGTCTGGGTGGTCTTGCCGCGTTCCAGATCGGTCTGGCTGTTCACGCCCCCTGGTCCCCCGACGTGGAAGTTGTGGGAAACCCCCGAGTCCTGGTTGTCGAAGGTGAAGCGGACCTTGCCGGGCTGAATCTCGAAGCACTCGATGTCGAAAGCCAGGTTCTTGCCGACCACGGTCAGTTCGGTGACGCCACCAGTCGGTTCCACCTTCTTGCACTCGACCGGAGCGGCACCCTTGTCGCCGCCGCAACCGATCAGGAGGCTTGCCGCCATGATCAGCCCGCTGGCTCCCATCGTGACCGTTGAGACCGACCGGGACCCGAATATCAGCCGACGCATGACACCTGACCGTATCCACAGGGACGGGTCCGCCGAAATCCTCCCTATGCTCTCGGGCGTGGCTCCGTACCAGACCCCCGAGTACCACCCAGCCTTCGAGGAGTACTGCGAGACCATCTGGGAACTGCACGAGGACGATGTGGACGTGATCCAGGCTCGCATCGCCGAACGGCTCAACGTGTCCCGACCGGCAGTGTCCGAGATGATCCGCCGCATGGAGTCCGAGGGCCTGGTGGAGGTGGACCGCACCATCACGTTGACAGCTGACGGGCGGGCCCTGGCCGAGATGGTGGTCCGACGCCACCGGCTGGCCGAACGGCTGCTCACCGACATCCTGGGGCTGTCGTGGGCCGAAGCCCACCAGGAGGCTGGCCGCTGGGAGCACGTGATCTCCGACACGGTCGAGGCCGCCATCATCCGTCTGCTCGATGACCCGACCACCTGTCCCCACGGCAACCCCATCCCGGGATCGGGTTATCAGGCTCCCGACACGGTGGCCCTGAGCGAGCTGGCGGTGGGCGACGCCTTCACTGTGCGCCGCATCCCTGAAGCGCTCGAGTTCACTCCTGGTCTGCTCGAGTTCTTGGAGGAGGCCGCCATCCTTCCCGGTCACACCGGAACCATCACCGCCGCCTCCCCCGACGGCACCACCACCGTCGAGATCGACGGTCGTCACATCGGCGTGGGCTCGTTCGCAGCCGAGAGAATCCTGGTGACCACTGGGTCGTGACCCCAGCCCATGACATCGGGCAGCTCGCCCGGATGTACCACGGTCAGGTGTTTGGTGGATCGGGTCAGTGCCACGTACAGCGCCCGTAGCCCCTGGGTCTCTTCGGTGATGATTCCGGCGGGATCCACCACCACCGTGGCATCCAGCTCCAAGCCCTTGACGATGCCCACCGGAACCACCGTCACCTGGTGGCTCAAGCCCCGTTCGGTGGCCACGCCGTGATCGATACCGGCATCGGCGAGGGCAGCAGCACTCAGATCCACCAGCGAGGCCGGGCAGATGACCGCAAGGTTGCCGGTTCCAACGGTGGCCAGCTCGGCTCGAACAGCGTCCACCAACACCTCTCCCAGGGATTCTCCTTCTCCCACGGCCCGCAGCCGTGGGGGGCGACCGCCCTGGCGAACCGACCGAGGTGGCGCCAACTCAGGGGCGGCGTGGGCCAGCACCCGGGCGGCCAGGGCCATGTTGGGTTCGGGGATGCGGTATCCGACCGTCAGCTCTTCGCGCCGGGGTTCACGCTTGGCGGGCAGCATGGCCAGGATCTCGTTCCAGTCGGCGTGGGCCCAGGCGCCAGTGGACTGGGCGATGTCGCCCACCACCGTCATCGATCCGTTCAGCGAGCGTCGGGTGAGCATCCGCAGCTGCATGGGCGACAGGTCCTGGGCCTCATCCACCACGATGTGCCCGTAGGTCCGGATCTCGTCGTCGACGTCCTCGGTTCGACGCGTCCGAGGTTTGGGTCCGAGGATCGCCCGGGCCTCGTCCAACAGGGGAACGTCATCGTGGGTCCATACCACCTGGTCGACCGACTCCGAACGAGGCCGGAACAACCTATCCATGTCGGACTCGCTGACGTTGCGGGAACCCGCCAGGTGCAGCAGTCCGCGGGCACCGAACAGGTCGTGGAGCAACTGGGCCGGGGTCAGCACCGGCCACATGGATTCGAGGGCCGCGAACACCTCGGGATGGCGGCGGATCTGCCGCCAGAGTTCAGTGGGATCCAACGGAGTCCGTGACGACTCGGCCAGCATCCGGGCCATCTCGCGCTCAACGAAGCGTCGTCCGGCGTTGTGGGTCCGGAACCGGCGGCGGGCTTCGTGCACCAGCCACCGCGACTGATCGACGGTGAGCACCAGGTGCTGAAGGCCGTGAGCCACCCGCAGGGTGGAACGCAGAGGCCGCTTGCGGTCCCGTACCGCTTTGGCCAGCACCTTGGCCATGACGGCATCGCCCTTGAGCCGGGCCACCGCCTCGGGATCGCGTCCCCGCACCGAGACCGGGTCGATCAGGTCGGCCAGCACCGCCAACTCGACCCCGGCCTCGCCCAGCGACGGGAGTACCTGTTCGATGTAGGCCAGGAACAGCCGGTTGGGCCCCACCACCAGCACGCCCTGGTCTTCCAGCGGAAAGCGGTGGGTGTAGAGCAGATAGGCGGCCCGATGGAGTGCCACCACGGTCTTGCCGGTACCGGGGCCGCCCTGAACCACCAGAACCCCGGGCATCGGGCCCCGGATGATGGCGTCCTGTTCGCCCTGGATGGTGGCCACGATGTCGCCCAGCCGCCCGGACCGGGCAGTTTCGAGGGCAGCGATCAGCGCCCCGTGGCCCTGGAGACCCGACGACTCCCCCAGGTCCAGGGCATGCTCACCGAACAACTCGTCCTCGATACCCACCAACTGGCGGCCCCGAGTGGCGAAGTGGCGGCGGCGGGCCAGCCCCATGGGTTCGCGGCCGGTGGCCCGATAGAACGGCTCGGCCACCGGCGCCCGCCAGTCGACCACCAGAGGTTCCTGGTCATCGTCGGCCACCGCCACCCGCCCGATGTGGAACGACTCTCCGCCCTCCGATGGCTCACGGTCGATCCGACCGAAGCACAAGGCGGCGTCGCCCAGGTGCAGGTGGGTCAGGCGGTGGGCGACCGTGTTGAAGATGACCTCTCGCTCGAAGCGGGCCTGCTCGGTACCGCCGGCACCGACCTCGACCATTCCCTTGAGTCGGCTGGCGGCACTGCGGGCGTGGTCGAGGCACTCATAGGCTCGGTCGATGTGGGCCTGCTCGGCCGCAAGGTCGGGGTGGATGGCCATGGGGATCGAACATTGTAGAACCCTCGGACCCAGTGGTTCAGAGCGCAGGGTTGGACGACCGTCGACGGGCGGCCTCGACGGCATCGGCCCGATTGTGTACGCCGAGCCTCCGATAGATGCGAGCGACATACCACTTGACGGTGTGCGGGGAGAGGTGGAGTTCGGAACTGATCTGGGCCACTGTGAGCGGACCGTCCAGCCGTTCGAGGATCGCCTGCTCCTGGGTGCTCCAATGACGATCGGAGTCACCCGGAGGGTTGCCATCAGCAGCCAGGCCAACCACCTGGTCAGGTCGGGCCAGGTCGCGGAGCCGAGCCAGGACCCCGTCCGGGGCAGCCGACAAGAGCCCCGGAGCCCCGAGGCGATCAGCCAAGGTCAAGGCCAGCACGAGGTGGGCGTCGCGCATCTCGCCTGCGGGCGTGAGAAGGGCATCGACGGTGGCCCGTATCAGACGCCCGACCGGGGTCGGTGGGGCGGGCAGGTCTGCCAGCACCTCGGAGGTCAGCTCGACACCGAGCACCGCGGTGGCAACCTCGGCCCATGCCCCCAGGGCCAGTTCGGTGGGCTGGGTGACATCGAGCAGCGCGGCCGCGCCCTCACGGTCTCCGGCTCGAAGTCGACTGCGGGCGCGGTGGGCACCCAGTACCCGACCCGCCAGGGGAACCAACCCGGGCCCTGCCGGCCCGGACTCGGGAAAGTCATCCATGGTCACCCCACACATGGCTGCCACCGCGTGACATACCTGGAGCAGGCCCCAGGCATGGGCTTGGCGGGCGATCTCCACCGCCTGGCCCAGTTGGTCGACCGCCTCTTCGGGTGCGACACGCCCGCAGGCGATGATGGAGCGCGCCAGGTGAGCAGGGGCCACTGGTGGAGTGCGGGCCCATTCCTCTCCGCTCAGCTGAAATGCCTGGTCAGCGGCCCGGCTGCTGCCATCCAGATCGCCGGCCATGGCTTCGATCCAGGCCTTGGTGGCCCAGGCGCTGACCGAATCGGCTGCCGGGTCATCGTCAGCCAGATGGTCGAGAACGCCGATGAGGGTTGCCGCTGACGCCACCTGACCGACCAGTGCCAGGGCTCGGGCCCGGCTCACGGTGAGTCCGGTGCGCCCGGAGGTGAGCGGCTCGAATCCTGGCACCGCCACCAGCGACGCTCCCCCATGAGCATCGAGGATGGCGGCAGCCTCGTCGAGGTGGCCCAGGGCCTCCTCCGCGGCGGTGAGCCACCAGGTGGCGTGGGCCTTCAGCGCCAGCGCCGTGGCCCGGGCGCCGGGGTCGTCGCGCACCACCGCCAGATCGAAGAACTCCCCGGCGCGACGCGAGTGACCCCGTATAAGCAGGATCCCGCCCGTACCCAGTGCCAGCACCGGCTGGTCGGCCACGACCGAGGTGGGCAGCGCATCAGCCATGGCCACCAGGGAGGCAAACGACTCTGGCGCCACCAGTTCGGCCCAGTTGGTCACCACCAACGTCAGTGCCCGGTCCCAGTCGCCCGATTGGACCGCCGCCTCCAGGTCAGAAACCAGGGGCGAGGAGCTCGATGCCAGGGTTGCCATGAAAGATTATGAGATTAGCTGAACAGATGGAGACGACTTCCATCCTCGCCCAACTGTCCCAGCCTCGGCCCCTGCACTAGGAAGAGGCCATGAGCGCTAGCCAGCCGCCATCCAGCGAAATGGACGTCACCCCCGAGGAAGATCAGGCACCCAGCGGCGGGCGGGGCTTCCCATCACCGTTGACGATCCTGCTGCTGGTCTTGGTAGGGGTCTGGCTCCTGGCCCTGATCATCCCCTCGGGCCAGTACGAACTGAGTCCCGAGACCGGGGCCCCGATCCCCGGGTCCTTCCACGAGGTCCCCTCGCCCTTCACTTTCGGCGAGAGCGTCAGTGACCTGCTCCAGGCGCCGGGCAACGGTCTGTTCGGCGTCATGAACGCCGATGGCCACGTCGGGCCGTTCAACAGCGGTTCACTGTTCGGTTCGGCTCATGTGTTCCTGTTCATCCTCGCCATCGGCGGGTTCATGACCGTGGTGTTCCGTACCGGGGCGCTCGACTTGGGGATCACCCACCTGGCGCACCGCTTCAGCACCCGCGGGCCGGTGCTGATCATCGTGTTGTCGATCCTGTTCGGGATCTTGGGCTCGGTCATGTCCTGGAGCGACGAGACCTTGGGTTTCTACGCCCTCATGATCCCCCTGTTCATTGGTTTGGGCTACGACCGCATGACCACGGTGGCGGTAGTCACGGTGGCCCCTTTCGTGGGATCGGTCGGCTCCACGGTGAACCCGTTCCGGATCGGGACCGGCTCTGATGCCGCCGGAGTGTCCATGGGTGACGGGCTCGTCCTTCGGCTGGTGCTACTGGTGCTGGTGATGGGCGTGACCATCTGGTGGACGCTGCGTTACGCCAAGCGGGTCAAGGCCGATCCGTCCTCGTCGTTGGTGCCGCTCACCGACGAGGACCACGCCATCTTGGAAGGCGCCGGGTCTGATGATCTCGAGCCGCTGACCACGGCCCACAAGGGGATCATCGCGGTGGTGGCCTCCACCTTCCTGCTCATGATCTTCTCGATCATCCCGTGGGGCGCCATCCTTCACAACACCGTGGCCAGCGAGCTCACCCACGAAACGCTGGTCGAACCGTTCTCGTGGGAACTGGGTTGGTGGCTGCCGGAGCTGATCGCGCTGTTCGCGGTGGCCGCCATCGTGGTGGGAATCATCGGCCGGCTGGGCGAGAAGGAGACGGCCTCTGCCTTCATGGCCGGCGTGGTCGATTTCACCGGCCCCGCCTTCTTGGTGGTGGTGGCCCGGGCGGTGTCGGTGGTACTCACCAACACCAAGACCATCGACACTGTCCTGTCGGCCATGGAGGGCATCGTCGACGGCAAGTCCAGTGTCGTGTTCGTGATTCTCATGTCGCTGATCTCGATCCCGCTCGCATTCCTGGTGGGGTCGGGCTCGGCCGGGATGGCATTGGTCATGCCCATCCTCACCCCGCTCGGCGACTTCGCCGGTGTCGAGCGCTCACTGGTGATCACCACCTACAACGCGGTGGGCGGCCTGATGCTGCTGGTGCTGCCCACCAACGCCCTGCTCATGGCCGGACTGAGCCTGGCCAAGGTCCGCTTCGACGTGTATCTCAAGTTCATGATGCCCCTGCTGGGTTTGCTCAGCGCCGTGACGCTGGCCGTCCTCTTGGCCGGTGTGGCCATCGGCTGACGCCACCACCAGTTCAGCCCCATCAGTTCAACCCCATCAGTTCAGCCCCATCAGTACGACCCCGCTCATCATCTACCGGAGCCCAATCCGATGAACACCATCAACGTCACCCCGTCCCTCGACAATCCCGCCGCCGTTTCGGTCGCCACCGAAATCCCCGCCACGGCTGAGGCGGTGGGGTTCGTGGTCGGACCCGCAGGCCCGGTACCCACCGAGATCGGCTTGGACCGTGCCGCGCTCGAGCGCCACGGCTTCACCGGCGCCCTCGGCCAGGCCCTGACGGTTCCAGTAGCCTCGGGTGCCACCACAGTGGTCCTGGGTCTGGGTGGTGACGGCGACGACCTGCGTCTGGTGGGGGCGGCCTTCGTGCGGGCCGCTGGCAAGCTCACCGATCTGGCGCTGGTGGTTCCCGCCGAACTGGCTGCCGGCCAGCTCGGCGCGGCGCTGGTGGCCGAGGCTCTGGTGGAGGGCGCGCTCCTGGCCCGCTACTCCTACCCGGTACTCAAGGCCGAATCCCCCCGTGAGCCGGTCCGATCCCTCACCCTGGTTACCGGGGAGTCCGCCTCCTCCGACGCTGGGTCTGCACTCACCGCCGGGGCCGAGAGGGGTCGAGTTCTGGCAGGTGCCACCGCCTT
>CAUJFC010000096.1 GCA_963169755.1 Actinomycetota bacterium
GGTCTCCAGGGTCCGGCCCAGTCGGGCCCGGAGCCCCGCCTCCAGCACCGCGTCGAATGATAGGCGTAGCGCCAGCCGTTGGCGGGCCTGGGCGGCGTCGGGGCTGCCCGGGTCCCGCCAGGCGGCGTCCAGGGTGTCCTCGGCCAGCAGATCGGGTGGGATTAGGGAGAAGACGGCGTCGGCGGGGTGGGGGTCGGCGTCGGCCCGGGACAGGATCACGTCGGCCACGTCGGGCAGCGCCACCCGTCCCTTGGCCTGGAGGGCGCCCGAGAGGGTGGCCCGCAGGTTGAAGCGGTGGGTGCGGCCGGAGAAGAAGGCGGCCCGGTGCGAGGCATCCTGCACCGAGTCGGTGAAGGCCAGCAGCTTGCGCTCGTCGTCGTGCACGTGGCTGGACCCGAACATCTGGGTGATGCCCACCGAGGCGAGGGTGGTGACCCGCGATCCCAGGAACCGGATGGCGTCGCGGGTGCCGCACGACGGGCACTCCTGGCGCTTGGCGGCCTCGTCGCGGCTCTCCTCGCTGCGGTCGGTGCCGGTCATGCCGCCCACGAGCACGGCGATGCGGGAGGTCTGGGCGTCGTCGACCGGGTAGACCTGCCCGGTCTCGGGGTCCAGCCACAACACGTCGGGTTCGTCGGGGTTGGCCCGCACCATGGTCCGGGTCCGCGGCCGGTCCCGCACCGAGGTGGCGTAGGTGTCGGCCGGGCTGTCCACCACCAGGCGTTCGATGGCCCGTTCGCCGAGCCCGTCCGCCCGGTTGATCAGGCCCATCCAGCCGGACCGTCCGCACGACGTGCAGTACACCGACGGCAGCTCGAGCGCGGCACTGTCCGGGTCCGGTGCCGAGTCGGCCCACCGGAACCGGGGGGCCTTGTCCACCGACCGCAGCAGCCGGGTGACCTCGCGGATCCAGACCTGCACCTCCACGGCGAACAGGGGACGAGCCCCGCCGTCGGCCCGGCGCCCCCGGGCCTGGGACACCAGGGCCACGAACCGCTCCAGCGCCCGGGCTACGGCCTCCCGGTCGTCGGCCAACACCCGGCCCCACTCGGGCACCTGGTTGGCCACGCCGGCCACGGCGTCTTCCCACCGGCGGGGCCGGTCGGCGGCCGCCCGCAGCAGGGACGCGGTGAGGTGGTGGCGCAGCAGCCGGTCTCCCACCGACTGCTCGTCGTCGAAGAGCTGCCCGGTGAAGGCCAGGGCCAGTTCGTCCAGGCTGCCGGGGTCGAAGGTCTCGGCCCCGACCACCCGCGGATCGGGGGTGGGCAGCGAGAAGTCGATGGCGCCGCAGACCTCGGTCACCGTCATGCGCTGTTCGCCGATGATCGATGTCCGGTCGAAGCGCACGCCGAACACCCGCTCGGCGAAGCGGCACATGTCCAGGGCCGAGGTGGGCGAGGAGCCGAGGGTGGCCGACGTACCCACCGGGGCCACGCCGCTCAGCGGCGACTGGCTGGTGGCCAGTCCCAGCCGGTGGCCGAGGCGGCGCAGGAGCATGGCCACATCGGTGCCCTGGGCGCCGTCGTAGGAGTGGAACTCGTCCAGCACCAGGTAGGTGAGCGGCTGCTCCCACCCGGGTTCGTCGGCGGGCCGGGTGTTGGCCGCCCACAGCCGTTGGCGCCCGGCGGTGGTGAGCAGCCGGTCCAGCATCTTGTAGTTGGTGAGCAGGATGTCGGGCGGGTCGTCCAGCAGGGCCGCCGGGTCGGTGATGAGGTGGTCGGCCCCCATGGTCCGGTGGGTGGCCACCGTCTGGTCGTTGCCGATCCACACCCCGCCGCGCACCCCGGCGGAGCGCAGCTCGGGGTCGTCGAGCATGGCGGCGATGCGCCGCTCCTGGTCGGCCACCAGGGCGTTCATGGGGTAGAGCACCAGCGCCTTGATGCCGGGCTGGCCCTGGGCCCGCGCCCACAGGCAGTGGTCCACGATCGGCACGAGGAAGCCTTCGGACTTGCCGGAGCCGGTGCCGGTGGTGATCAGCGTGGGTTTGGGGGACACGCCCCGGCCCGACAGGCGGTGCCAGGCGTCGAGCTGGTGGGCGTAGGGCCGGAGCCCCTCCGGGTGCCACACCACCCCCAGGTCCGCGTCGGGCGGTGCCTCCACGAACGGGAGCCGCACCCGCAGGAACGGCCCCCGGAAGATCCCTTCCTCGGGGTCGAGCAGGAACTCGGTGAGCGCGGCGTAGGCCTCGTCGTCGGTCAGGGCGAACGTGGTCGCCAGGTACTCGACGACGCTGTGCTTCAGCTCTCCCGCGACCAGTGAGGGGATCACGCCGGCCGCTCCGCCAGATCCGGAGGCGACAGGTCGTAGCGGTCCACGAACGCCCAGTACGCCGTGGTCATCGCCAGCTCCCGATCGGCGGGCGTGAAGGGCGGCACGAACGGCCCGAGGTCCACGTCGGTGTCACCAGCGAGGTAGGCCTGCACCCGGTCCCACATGCCCATCTTCTTCTGGCCCCGCTGGGCCGGAGCCGCCTTCTGCTCTTCCTCCCACTGGGCCTGTCTGAACCCGTGGTTGTGGTGGATACCGGAGATCTGTCGACCGTTGCCGTCGAACACCGTCACGTACTCGTACTTGCGTAGCACGGCGAACTGCGAGCGGTACATCTGGGTGAGTTGAGCCGCAGAGAGGCCCAGCAACAGGGCGACGAGGGCATCGATCTCACAGAGCGCCTGCCATCGGTCGGCGTCCTTGCGAAGGGGAGTCTCGCTCGTCCAGGTTCGGGAGACATCCCCGAGTTCCGCTCGGCCAACACCATTCGAGAACTGATCGTCCGACCACTCGTCGGCGTGCAGTGTCCTCCACAGCGGCCCGTAGGCAGTTGAGACGCAGTTCAACCGGAGCGTCCTGAGCAGAAGGGCCTCTTCGATCGGCGCCGAGCCGCTCGGTTTTGGTATGCGGTCGAACACATTGGCCGAGAGGTGGCCATTTCCTGCGACTCGGAGGAGGTAGTCCAGCGGAAGCGAGTGTGTCGTGGCGGCCCATATCGCGGTTTCCCGATCGCTCGGCAGCGCTATCGAGATGACTGCATGTACATGTGCAGGTCCCGGTGGGAGGAGGCAGCTCTGTAGAGTCCGCACGCCAGTGGTGGGGACGAACTCGCGATGGGCCTCGCGATAGCGGGTGGTGAACGGTTCGCCGTCCCACTTGGGCTGGCGGCGGACGAACTCCGCATGGTCGACCCGCCGCTGGTAGTTGGTGCGGGGGATGAAGTCGGCGGGCAGGGTCTCGAGGTCGAGTGCCTCCCAGTCCTTGTTGTTCTTGCACTCCGGTCGCGGCTGTTGGGCGAACGGCGTGGCGTTGACCAGGTGTGGCCCTTGCAGCACGCACTCGTCGAGCCTGTCGGGCACCTCCGTGCGCCACTCGCCAGTGCCCTCCTTCTTGAACTTGTCCTCATCGAACGCCCTCGTCCAGTACCGCTCGGTGTCGGCCAGGCGGGCCGGTTGGTGGGCGAACACCGACAGTGCCGCCAGGTCGGCCCTGGTCAGGGGGCGAAGGAGGCGAGATTTCGAAGCCGGCGTGCCGGGCGGGTC
>CAUJFC010000097.1 GCA_963169755.1 Actinomycetota bacterium
GTGGGGGCCACCGGGCCGGTCGAGGTCGCCGTAGGTACCGTCGGCGCGGGCACCCTCCTCGTAGCCGTAGGCGATCCAGTGGACCATGGTGAGGGGATCGGCGAACGTGTCGATGACCGACCCATCGCTCAGCTTCTGGCCGGTGGCGGTACCGGCTCCGGAGGCTCCGTGACAGCCGGCGCAGGGGGTGAAGACCTCGGCCCCGATGGCCATGGGGTCGGCCGCCCCGGCCGGGGGCGGCGCAATGGAGTAGGCGTAGAAGAAGGCCCACAGCGGGAGCGACGCCAGCAGGGCGGTGGCCCAGTAGGGGGCTCGCTTGCGGGCCTTGGCGGCCGCCACCACGGGAATGTCGGGTGTGACCTTGGCAGGAGCATCGTCCAGGGTCGGCAACGGAGCTGGTGCCTTCTTGGCAGGCGCGGCCGGAGACGCCGCCGCCGCCGGGGCGGCAGCCGCCGGGGTGTCGCCGGCGGGTGCATCGGCCGGGGCCTCACCTCCGCCGAGCGCGGCTCGGCGTTGGGCGGCCCGCTTCAGCAGGTGCTCGGGGATCTCGGTCACGACGTCCTCCGCTGGGGAGCTCACAGCGCCCCGGTGATGGTCGGGGCAGGGAACCGGGCCACTCTAGGCGTGGGCTGTTCGGCGTGACCAAGTGGACCCGTTGCCGACGGGGTCGGTATCGATCCCGACGCCGATGTCGCCGGACGACGGACCGATCGCCGCGTGGAGCCCGGTGGCCGATGGGTGGGTGGCCACCAGCTGGCCCCCGAACAGAACCTGATCGACGAGGAGGTCTGGGTCCCAACTGTGACCCGCTGAGGGGGGCGTGCTAGACCGTGGCTGAGCCGTCCGTGGGCCTTGCCGCGGCCGAGCCCACTGATTGTGAATCGAGTCACGAGGAGGTGTCGACCGGATGATCGTTGCAGCAGGACCCGAGATCATCGTCACGTCGATCGCCAAGGGTTTCGCCAACGTCGCCTTCACCGGCTCGTTGATCGTCACGGTTCTCTTCGCGGCCGGCGTGGTGCTCTACTCCAAGCGGCGACCGGCTGACGCCTCGCTCAGTTGGGGAGAGGCCATGCTCGGAGCGGTCTACGTCACCTTTGGCCTGTTCTGGGCCTTCGGTGTCGTTCCGCACCAGTGGCTCACCTTCTCCCAGGGCGAGCTGGCCATGCGATCCGATGCCATCCTGGCCGGGCCCGGCTCCACCGGGTGGCTCAAGGACATTCCGGTGGTCATCACCAAGGCCACGGTCTCGGATCTGGTCGCCGTCAACATCTATGGCATCGCCTTCGTCGGAGCCATCGCCCTGTGGGCGGTCTGGCAGGGTCGGGGAGCCAAGCAGACCGACGAGATCCAGACCTCGACCTACGGCCGCCCCCTGGTGAAGGCCTGACGACATGGCCAAGACCGACGCCAACCCGCCGCTCCCGGAGTTCCGCTCCGACTACGCCCTGGTTCAGGTCGACGCGGACTACCTGGCCAGAGCGGTCAAGCCCAAGCAGTTCATCCACATTGATCAGTCCGAGTGCATCATGTGCGAGGGCTGTGTCGACATCTGTCCGTGGAAGTGCATCCACATGGTGTCGCCGGACTCCATCGCCGAAGCTGACGGCACCGAGCGGCCCGGCGTGGATCCCAGCGACAATGTGGTGTTCCTCATCGATGACGACGTGTGCACCCGATGCGCCCTGTGCGTCGATCGGTGCCCCACCGGCGTGATCATCCTGGGCAAGGTCGGCGACCCCGCCGCCAACGGCGACGGCCACCAGCGCACCAACGCCCACGGGTACGGCTACGGGATGCGTCTCGGATGACCGCCCAGTCGTTGCCCCGCAAGCCCCATCCCACCGGCCCGCAGAATCGGGAGAGTTAGACACCGATGGCCAAGACCATGCAGAACAAGGGCGGTCCCGGCGCCCGGCTGAACGAGAAGATGGCCGAGCTCACCGATACGGTTCAGAGCTCCCAGGCCTGGAACTCGATCTTCCGTCCCGGGTCGATCTTCCGCAAGGGCTACACCGACAGCCCCAGGAACCGGTCCTACGTGATCATGAACTCGGTGCTGTACCACCTGCACCCAGTCAAGGTGAAGCGTCACGCCGTGAAGGTCAGCTACACGCTGTGCCTCGGTGGCCTCAGCTTCTTCCTGTTCATCCTGCTCACGGTGACCGGCATCTTCCTGATGTTCTTCTACCGGCCCACCGCCGCCCAGGCTTGGAACGACATCTACGCCCTCCAGACCTCGGTCACCTTCGGCCTGCTGGTACGGAACATGCACCGATGGGGTGCCCACCTCATGGTGCTGTCGGTGTTCCTCCACATGGCCCGGGTCTTCTATCACGGTGCCTACAAGCCGCCCCGGGAGTTCAACTGGGTAATCGGCGTGGTGCTCTTGCTTCTGACCCTGTTGCTCTCGTTCACCGGCTACCTGCTGCCCTGGGACCAACTGGCCCTGTGGGCGGTGACGGTGGGTACCAACATGATGGGTTACACCCCGGTGTTCGGTAACCAGGTGCGCTTCGTACTCCTCGGAGGCGCCGAGATCGGGTCCGACACCCTGCTGCGTTGGTACGTGCTGCACGTGTTGATGCTGCCCTTCGTGATCGTGATCTTCATGGCCATCCACTTCTGGCGTGTCCGCAAGGACGGCGGCATCAGCGGCCCCCTGTAGGTCGCGGAGGAACCTGAAATGACCGAGATCCCCGAACATCTCCGCAAGCGAGCCGAGGAAGCAAAGGCGAAGGCGGCCGCCAAGGCTGCCGAGGGTGCTCCGGCCGAGGCTGCTCCGGCTCCTGCCGCTGAAGCACCGGCTGCCGCTGGAGACAGCAAGATCCCCGCCCACCTGCTCGAGCGGGCCAAGGCGGCCCGGGCCAAATCGGCCGGTGGGGGAGCCGAGGCTTCCGGCGGTGGCGGCACCGCCGTGGCCACCGCCGCCGCGCCGGCTGCTCCGGTCGCCAGCGGCCCGCCTCTGGCAGCCGGTCCGGGTGGGCACACCCAACGGCTTCTGACCGTCGTCAAGTCGGGCTCGATCCAAGACGTCAAGGCCAGCCCCCAGGACAAGGTCCACGTGTGGCCCCACCTGCTCTCCATCGAGTTCGTGGCCGCCCTGTTCTGCCTCAGCTTCCTGTTGGTGTTCTCGATCTTCGTGAACGCTCCGCTGCTGGAGCTGGCCGACTACAACAAGACGCCAAACCCATCCAAGGCCCCCTGGTACTTCCTGGGCCTCCAGGAGATGCTCACCATGTTCCACCCGATGGTGGCCGGTGTTCTGCTCCCCGGTATCGGTATGGGTGGACTGATGCTGGCGCCTTACATAGACCGGAATCCCTCGTCCAAGCCCGAGGACCGCAAGTTCGCGATCTCGCTGTTCACCATCTTCATGATGGCCTGCGCCACGCTGACCATCATCGGATCGTTCTTCCGGGGTCCCGGTCAGCTCTTCATCTTCCCGTGGGCCGAGGGCCTCTTCTTCGAGCTGTAGGAGGAAGAAATGAACATCTTGGTCATTGCAGTACCGGTACTCGTTGTGGCGGCCGCCTTCGTGGTGTTTGCGTCGCTTCGCCGCCGTGACGGAGCCAGCGGTCCGGGCTATCTGTCCCGCGAGACGCGGTCACGCGATCGCAAGGGCCGTAAGCCCAATGCCCTGCTCGAGGGCACCACCGGTCGCGAGGTGGAGCGGGCCTCGGTGCTGGCCCGCAAGGGTGGCGAACTGGTTCCGGTCAGCGAACCGGCTCCGCCCGCGCCCTTCGTCGCCCCCGACGCCGACGAGGTCGGCTTCCACCGCCGCCAGTTCCTCAACCGCTCGATCATCGGCGTTTTCCTGCTGGGGCTCGGTGGTTTTGGAGCTGCTGTCATCTCCTACCTGTGGCCAAGCGGCGGCGGTGGCTTCGGCTCCAAGATCAGTGTCGGCAAGATCGCCGACATCGAGCAGGCCATAGCGGCCGGCGGCGGGTTCGCCTACTACCCCGAGGGCCGCATGTGGATCACCGCCTATCCGGCCAATGCTCTAGAGAAGGCCCGGGCCGTGTACAGCCCGGCCGAGCTGGCGGGTATGGAAGCCGGTGTCATCGCGCTCTACCAGAAGTGCGTCCACCTCGGCTGCCGGGTGCCGTCGTGCGCCACCTCCAAGTGGTTCGAGTGCGGCTGTCATGGCTCGTACTACAACGCCGCTGGTGAGAAGAAGGCCGGGCCCGCACCGCGTGGTCTCGACCGCTTCGCCATGTCGGTCAGCGGTGGATCGCTCACCGTGGACACCGGCACGATCATCCAGGGTCCTCCCATCGGCACCAACACCACGGGCCAGGAAGCCGAGGGCCCCCACTGCGTCTCAGGTGGTTCGCACTGATGCTCCTTGCTGCCAGCACCCAGACCAACGTCGGGCTCGTTCTCCTGTTCTTGGCGTTCGTGATCGGGGCCGTCTACGCCTTCACCAACATCCGTAGGGCCCGGCCCGAGGTGGGCTCGGAGATCGAGCTCGCGCCCAACCGCCGTCCCTACCTGTCCGACGACGAACTGGAGGGTCGCAAGCTCGACCGCACCCTCAGCCTGGGTCTCATGGGCCTGGTCATCGTGGGCGTCGGCCTTCCGCTGTACTGGCTCCAGGAGCCGGGCCGCCAAGAGAACGCGGTCGCCCACATGAAGGAGAAGTTCATCAAGCGGGGCGAGCACATGTTCGCCACCACCGAAGAGGGTGGCTTCAACTGCGCCTTCTGCCACGGCGCCGAGGGCGTGGGCGCGGCGACTCCCTTCACCATCACCGATGCCGACGGCCGCTTCGTGAAGGAGGTCGTGTGGCAGGGGCCGGCGCTCAACACCGTCCTGCTGCGGTTCGACCGTGACGAGGTGCGCTACATCCTCGAGTACGGCCGTCCATTCTCTCCCATGCCGGCCTGGGGAGCCGCCGGCGGTGGACCGCTCACCACGCAGAACCTCCAGAACCTGATCGACTACATGGAGTCGTTCCAGATCACGCCAGCCGAGGCTCAGAAGGCCGCGGCCGAGCAGCTCACCGCCATGATGGACCGTCGTGATCAGTCCTGCGTCGATGCTCGCATCGAGCAAGCCAAGCAGGGACTTACGGCCGAAGAGCTCGAAGCGTTCGATCCAGACAGCGTCGACACCGCGTCATGCCCGCCCATGTACAAGTCCGAGGGCGAGGCCCTGTTCAACATGGGTTACGACGATGGCTTCGCCGGTGGCGCCTACTCATGTGGCCGCTGCCACACCAAGGGCTGGTCCTACGGCGAGAAAGAGGCCGACGGCGGCGGTGCTTTCGGTCCGCCCCTCACCAACGTGAACCGTCAGTTCGAGGGGGGAACCATGGGCGTGGCCCAGATGACCAACTTCGTCTGCGTCGGCTCCGATCAGGGAGCTCGCTACGGACGGGGTGGAATGGGAACCGGCCGTATGCCCGGCTTCTGCGTGGTCCCTGCCATCGAGGCCCACACTCCGGCCAACGAAGTGAGCGTCACCCCTCGTGAGGCTGGCAGCGCCGAGGACGGAGGGATGTTCACCGAAGACCAGGTGGTCGCCATCGTCGAGTACGTACGGAGCCTGAGCCGATGACCTTCGAAATCCTTGCTGGCCTCTCGTGGACCCCCGGGTTCCGGGGCATGCTGTCAGTGCTGGTCGGCGTGGTCGTGCTGTACGGCTCGGTCGCTCTCATCCTGGGTACCAACAGCGGGGCCCGTCTCGGCTTCCAGCTTGCCCTTACCGGCTTGGCTGGTTGGTTCTTCGTGATGGGCTTCATCTGGGCCATCTATGGCATCGGCTACCTGGGGCCAGCCCCCCACTGGAAGGTCGTCGACACCATCTCCGGCCCCCCCGGAGCCCCGGATGGAGCCAGGGTCAAGATCGGGCGAACTCTGCCGCTACCTCAAGATCTGCCAGATCCGGTGAAGCTGCGTGACGCTGACCCCGATCTGTTGGCCGAGTTCCCTGTCGACGCCAAGGACCCGTTGCTGGGAGATCTGGCTGGCGCCTCCGAGGCCGTCCGTGATCAGATCAACGACCAACTCGACGGCTGGACCATCCTCGAGACCTCCAACAAGTTCACCGGTGAAACCCAGTCAGCAGTATCGGAGTACCTGGTTGAAGAGGGCGTGTTCGAGCGTGCCTCGGACTTCCTCTTCATCACCGGTTTCCTGCACGGTGGCGAGACCCCCCGTACCGACGATTCCTCGGTCGGTCGAGCCATCTACGAGGTCGTCAACACGGCCAAGCTGGGACGCCACGCTCCCTTCTACGCCGCGGTCCAGCTTCAGGCCGTGATCCCTCAGGAGACCCAGCCCGGTCAGGCCCCGCCTCTGCCAGTGCGTGACCCGGACGCTCCCGTCTACACCGTGATCCTTCACCGCGATCGCGGCGCTCTACGTCAGCCCTCTATCGGGTTCACCATCGCCTCAGGTCTGGTGTTCGCCGTGCTGGCTCAGAGCCTCCACCGTCGAGACAAGCTGGTAGCCAAGCAGCGGGCGGCGACAGCCGGAGGGGCCTGATCCATGGGTCAGTACCTGCCGGTCTTGGTGATGCTGGTCCTGGGGGCCGGTTTCGCGGTGGCCAGCCTGGTGATGTCGCGCCTGGTCAGCCCCAAGCGCCCGTCGGCGGCCAAGGCTGCGCCGTACGAGTGCGGCATCCTGCCCGGTCAGCAGCCGCCCGAGCGGTTTCCGGTGCGCTTCTACCTGGTGGCCATGATCTTCATCGTTTTCGACATCGAGATCATCTTCCTGTACCC
>CAUJFC010000098.1 GCA_963169755.1 Actinomycetota bacterium
GCGGTGGCTACCAGGTCAGGGGTCGCCTCCACGATCTCGCTGATCTCCTGGGAAGCTTCCAGCAGGTCACGGCGGGCGCTCACCACGGCGCCGACCAACAGCCCCGTGACCGAGAGCACCACCATCAGGAGTTGCAGGTCGGAGCGGGCCAGCGGGTCGTCGACCAGTTGGTTGGCCCCAGCGGTGAGGACGGCGGCCAGAGCCGCGTTGGACAAGGCAGCGGCCGCCACTCCATGACGAACGGCCATTCCGACCATCGGAACGAAGGACAGGTAGACGAACCGCATGGGATGGTCTCCCACCAGCATGAGGACCAGCGCGGTGGCGGCCGGTGCGACGTACTCGATTGACAACCGATACTTCGGGTGAGCCCATTCCTCGTCGGCCAGGGGCAGGGGGTTGCCGTCCAGAAATGCCGACCCCGCCATGACGATTGCCGGAGTGAGCGCCGCGCATCCAATGACGTCACCCACCCAGAAGAGTGCGATCGACTGTGCCAGATGATCGGGCTGCACCAGGTCGATGGCGGTCTGAACGAGGACCCCCGATATCGCCGCAATCGGAGCCCCCACCACCATGCACCCGAACGCCAGCACCAGCACGTCGTCGGCGCTGCGCAGTCGCGGATTCAGGCTCAGGCGTCTCAGGGTCTCACCTGCCAGGTGGTACGCGCCCACGATCACCACGGCATTGATCACCAGCCCGAGCGGCCCGTACTCACGGGCCAGGTCCATGATCCACGCGGTGCTGAGCACCTCGGCGGCGACAAGAGCGGGAAACAGGCGTGGTCTCAGGTACAGGCATCCGATCGCCACTCCCGCGGGGGGAAACCACAACAGCACCGGTCCCGGAATGCTGACCTGGCGGGCCCACAGCGCTGCTCCGAGGTAGGCGAGCACGGCTCCCAGCGCGAACGCCACCTCTCGACGTGACGATCCGCCCGGGGCTGGCTCGGCTGGATCCCGGAGGGTCGGCCGCGGCATTTCCGCAGCGTAGGCATCTCAACTACCGGTCGGGCACGAAACTGTCGCTTCGTCGTCTCCCTTTCAGCCGCGTTTCCCGGCAGGCTCACTCGGGTACCGGCGGACGGTGACCTCGAGATGGGTGGATGAAGACCGTGATCAGCTTCTCGGGACCGGCCCGGACAGCTCGGTGTGGCTGACCTGTGACCGCTCAGAGGCGACTGATCCCGAACAGACCGGACTGGTCATGAAGGTGGTCAGCGGTGGTCGCCGAGCCCGTGCCCTGCGGGCGGTGGCCGGTACCTGGTCGCAGGTTTCCCACCCCAACCTGCTGCCGTTGCTGGCCACCTGGGACGAGCCGGTGCCGGGGACCGAGGCGAGTGTCGTGGCGCTGATGCCCTGGATGGCCGGCGGCAACCTCAGAGACCTGCTCGACGACAGGGGGACGCTGACCCCCGGTGAGGTGGTGGCCCTGTTGGAGCCGGTGAGTTCGGCGGTGGACCACCTGCACCAGCACGGGCTGACCCATGGCGACATCAAGCCCGAGAACATTCTGCTCAGCGGCGACGGTGAACCCCGGCTGGCCGACCCGGTGGCAGATGTGGGGTTGGCCACTCCGGCCTACCTGGCACCCGAGGTGCTCGACGGTGCACGTTCGACCGCCATCGATGTGTATGCGCTGGGGGTGGTGGCATATGAGCTGCTGACCGGCCGTCACCCCCACCGGGGTGGCCCGGCCGAGGTGTTGGCGGCGGCGGCGGGCGGTGCCCACCGTCGGCTGACCACTTGGCCCGGCGTACCCGATGGAGCGGCCGAGATGGTCGAATCGGCTCTGGACCCCGACCCCGACAACCGACCCGGGTCGGCGGGCGTCCTGATGGCGGGTATCGCCGCGGCCGTCGAGCGGGCCGCGGTCGTGTTGCCCGGCACCGTACCGGTCGCGTTCGGGAGGTCGGGAACAACCTGGCAAACCCTGGAGATCGACTCCGAGGTCATGGGGTTGACCCGGAACGCGCCAGAATCGATGCCAGAGTCGCGGGCTAGGTTGCGGGCATGGCCGATCAGGCGACGTTCGCAGAGCAGGCGATGCCGCTGATGGGATCGTTGTACTCGGGCGCCCTCCGGATGACCCGCAATGCGGCCGATGCCGAGGACCTGGTGCAAGAGGTCTACCTGCGGGCATACCGGGGTTTCGGAGGGTTCCAAGAAGGCACCAACCTGAAGGCCTGGCTGTTTCGGATTCTCACCAACACCTACATCAACTCGTATCGGGCCCGGCAGCGCCGCCCTGAACAGACCGACCTGGATGAGGTGGAGGACCTGTATCTCTACAAGCGACTCGGAGCCATGGAGTCCTCCGCCCTCAGCCGCAGCGCCGAGGACGAATTGATGGACACCTTCACCGAACCCACCGTCAAGGCGGCGCTGGAAGATCTGCCCGAGAACTTCCGGGTGGCGGTGATGCTCTCGGACGTCGAGGGTTTCTCCTACAAGGAGATCGCCGAGATCCTCGACATCCCGATCGGCACCGTCATGAGTCGTCTGCACCGGGGAAGAAAGGCGCTGCAACAGCGGTTGATGGAATATGCCGTCACCCACGGGCTCGCCGACCGACCCGCCGATCCCGTCCCGACCGCCATGGTCGAGGGCTGACCCACCCACCACGAGACCATCATGTCCGACTGCAACGAGACCCTACGAGAGCTGTACCTGTTCCTCGATGGCGAGCTGACCGACTCGGACCGGGAACACATCCGCCAGCACCTCGACGACTGTTCGCCCTGTCTGGCGGCTTTCGACTTCGAAGCCGAATTGCGTCTGGTCATCCGAAACCGTTGTGTCGACCAGGTTCCCGATTCGTTGCGCGAGCGAATCGCCCGAGCCATCGAAAAGAGTCCGGGGGACGGCGGCCCGCAGTCGAGTGGCCCGGCTGGCGCATCGCCCCTCTAGGATCATCGACATGCTGTTCGCCAAAGTCTGGACGTACTGGATCGCCGTGCCGCTGGTGGCCGGTGCGGTGCTGTTCGTGGTCGCCACCATCATCGGCTACCTGACCAAGGTGACTCGCCCCCGGTACCCGCGTAATCAGGCCTGATCGGTGGGGTCGGTCGACTGGGCTCTGGCCGAGAAGGTCGCGGTCCGCTCCACCGGCCGGGAGCCCTTCGCCGAGTCGTACCACTACCAGTCCCTGAGCCGGGACTTCGAAGAGCTGACCGCCATCGCCGAGGAACAGGTGGCCGAGTCCACCGGGTTGCGCAGCCTCTCGGGTAATGCCAGGGCCCGCGTCACCGACCGACCGGGCTGGGTGCGGGCCAACATCGCATCGTTCCAACGGCTGCTCAGCCCCATCACGACCCGCCTCGACCAGCACATGGCGTCCAATGCTCTGGCGCCGGTGGCCAGCCGGGTCGCCGGTGCCGAGGTCGGGGTCATCCTGGGCTGGATGTCGAGTCGGGTGCTCGGCCAGTACGACCTGTTGGTGGTGGAGGACGAGAATCCCGAAGACCAGGACATCGTTTACTACGTGGGCCCCAACGTCTTGGGATTGGAGAAGCGATTCGGGTTCCCGCCCCGCGAGTTTCGTCACTGGTTGGCACTGCACGAGGTCACCCACCGGGCTCAGTTCACCGGGATCCCCTGGATGCGTGAGCACTTCCTGGGGCTGGTGCAGCAGGCGGTCAACACGCTCGACCCCGATCCCAAGCGGTTCATCGACGCCCTCGGTCGGTTGGCGACCGACCTCCGCTCGGGTCGCAACCCTCTCGACGACGGCGGGATCATGGCGGTGTTCGCCTCACCCGAGCAACGGGCGGTTCTCGACCAGGTGGCAGGTCTGATGAGCCTGCTCGAAGGTCACGGCGACGTCACCATGGACCGGGCCGGGGCCGACCAGATCCCCTCGGCCGAGAGGTTCGGGCAGGTGTTGCGCCAGCGCCGGGCTGAAGCGGGTTCGGCCGCCAAGTTGCTTCAGAAGCTGGTGGGGCTCGAGGCCAAGATGCGCCAGTACGAGCAGGGTGAACAGTTCATCGAGGTAGTGGAGTCGGCGGGGGGAACCGATCTGTTGGATCGAGCTTGGCTCGACCCCCGAAATCTGCCGTCCATCGCCGAGATCCGTAACCCGGAGACGTGGATCTCACGGGTGGATCCCAGCGCCGCCTGATCAGCACAAGGGCCGGTCGAGGTGACCGCTGCTGCGCTGTCGGGATCATCGGATCCTTCCCCGAGCAACGCCGGTACCGGTGGTCCGCTCGACCTGACCCGCCCGGCGGTGCCGGTCGATCTCCCAGCCGAGGTCAGAGCCCTGGCATCGACCTGTCCGTTCCCGGATCCCGGCACCGAAGTGTCCTGCGCGGTGTCCGGTGGCGCTGACTCGTTGGCCCTGTTGACCTTGGCGGTGGCTGCCGGATGTCGTGCCCGGGCGATTCATGTGGACCACGGGCTGCGGGCTGGGTCGGCCGATGAGGTGCGGGTGGTGGAGGCGGCGGGCCGTCGTCTCGGGGTGGCGGTTGAGGCGTTGAGGGTGACGGTGGAGCCGGGCCCCAACCTGGAAGCCCGGGCTCGAACAGCCCGCTACGGCGTCCTACCCACCGACGTTCTGACCGGCCACACTGCCGATGACCGGGCCGAGACGATCCTGTTGAACCTGCTGCGAGGAGCAGGCCTGGGGGGTCTGGCACCACTGCCGCCGGGCAACCGCCGACCGATTGCCGGCCTCCGGCGGACCGATACCGAACGGGTGTGTGATCTCATGGATTTCGAGGTGGTCCACGATCCGTCCAACCTCGATCCAGTGCACCGTCGCAACCGGATCCGTCATGAGCTGCTGCCCCTGGCGGCCGATATCGCCGGTCGTGACGTGGTGCCGTTGCTCACCCGCACCGCCGACGTGGCTGGTGAGGTGGACCGCTGGCTCGATGAACAGGCCGCGACGGTGGATGTCAGGTCAGCCAAGGAGCTCGCCGGTCTACCTCGCCCGCTGGCCCATGCCGCGGTACGTCGATGGCTGGCCGAGGTCGGTGTGGGGGACGGATACCCCGTGGATCGTGCCGCGCTGGATCGGGTACTCGCCGTGGCCCGTGGTGATGTCGTGGCCACTGAACTGGTTGGTGGGTGGCGGGTGGCCCGGTCGCGGGGCCGGCTGAGCCTGTCGGAGGCCAACGCCGTGAACCTGGTGGAGGGCTCGGAACCGATCTGATGGTCCGGGCGGGCCGCGGATGGGTCGCGGGCGTGGTTCGCGTCACAGTTCTGGTGCTGCAAGGATGCGGTGCATGGCAGTCGACGACGAATCAGGGTCGGGTGAGGCGGCCGCCGGTCCCGGCGTCACGCGATGGATCGACCCCAACCCGACCGAGCTGGCCGCAGTGACGGCCGATCCCCACCTAGGGGAGGTGGTGGTCGGGGCCGAGGCCCTGGCACGACGGATCGCAGAACTTGGGGCCGAGATCTCGGCTGACTACGCCGACACCCCGGTTCTGCTGGTGGGGGTGCTGAAGGGGGCCTTCATGTTCATGGCCGACCTGTCACGCGCCATCGACCTGCCCGTCGAGTTCGACTTCATGGCAGTGGCTTCCTATGGAAACGCCACCAAGTCCAGCGGTGTGGTCCGCATCGTCAAAGACCTCGACGTGGATCTGTCGGGTCGCCACGTGCTCATCGTCGAGGACATCATCGACAGTGGCCTGACGCTGGCCTATCTGCGCAAGAACCTCCTGGCTCGCCATCCAGCCAGCGTCGAGGTCTGCGCCCTGCTGGTGCGCGACGGGCTTCAGAAGAGCGATCCGGATCTGCGCTACGTAGGCTTCCGGATCCCTCCCGAGTTCGTCGTGGGGTACGGCCTGGATGTGGCCGAGCGCTACCGGGGGCTCCCCTTCATCGCCACCTATCAGGAGGACGCGACGTGAGCGACAAGTCCGGGGTGGACACCGCCCGGATCGAGAAGGCGGTCAGAGAGATTCTCCTGGCGGTGGGGGAGGACCCCGACCGCGATGGGTTGGTGGAAACCCCGGCCCGGGTCGCCCGGATGTACGCCGAGATCTGCTCTGGCCTGCACGAGGATCCAGCCGTGCACCTGGCCACCACCTTCGAAGCCGATCACGACGAAATGGTCATGGTGCGTGACATCCCGCTCTACAGCGTGTGCGAACACCATCTGGCGCCCTTCATCGGCATGGCCCACGTGGCCTACATCCCCAACGATGACGGCCGGGTGATCGGCCTGTCCAAGTTCGCTCGACTGGTCGACGGCTACGCCCGCCGTCCGCAGGTGCAGGAGAGGCTGACCAGTCAGGTGGCCGACGCCCTGTGGCGAACGCTGGATCCCAAGGGGGTGATGGTGGTGGTTGAAGCCGAACATCTATGTATGTCGATGCGTGGCGTACGTAAGGCAGGTAGCACCACGGTCACCTCGGCCGTTCGTGGATTGTTCCGGTCGAGCGTTGCAACTCGCGAAGAAGCCATGAGGTTCATTCAGGGACGCTGAGGTCCGGCCCGGATTTGACGAGCCGGGTAGCCTCGCACCCTGTGCGTCCACTGGTCATGGGCATCGTGAACGTCACCCCCGACTCGTTCTCGGACGGGGGTTGCTTCACTGATCCCGCGGTGGCGGTAGCCCATGCTCTCCGCCTGGTGTCCGAGGGTGCCGATGTGATCGACGTGGGCGGCGAGTCAACGCGCCCCGGAGCCGAGCCGGTGCCGTTGGAGATCGAGTTGGCCCGGGTTCTACCGGTGATCGAAGCGCTGGCCGGCACGGTGCGGGTTTCGGTTGACACCACCAAGACCGAGGTGGCCCAACGGGCGGTTGACGCCGGTGCCACCTTGCTCAACGACGTCTCGGCCCGTCTGTTCCCGGTGGCGGCCCAGCGAGGGGTGGGCTGGGTGGCCATGCACATGAAGGGTGAACCCCGCACGATGCAGGAGCGCCCCGTCTATCGCGATGTGGTGGACGAGGTGTCTGAGTTCCTCGTCCAGCGGGCCACCGCCGCTGCTGCCGCCGGGGTGGAAGAGATCTGGGTCGATCCCGGCATCGGATTCGGAAAGACGGCAGAGCACAACTGGGCGCTGCTGGCGGCCATCGGTGACCTGGCCGCCCTGGGGTGGCCGGTGGCGGTGGGAACCAGCCGCAAGTCGTTCCTGGGGAGGCTGACTCCCGGGCCCGACGGGCAGCCGGCCCCGGTCGATGATCGCCTGGACGAGTCGTTGGCCACCGCGGTGCGGGCGGTGCGCGACGGCGCTTCGATGGTGCGGGTTCATGACGTTGCCGCCACGGTGGCGGCTCTGGAAGCGGCGGCGTGACCAGCGTCGGCCGCGGGCACAGGTCGTAAGGAGACCGAGATGGCAGCCAAGGGCAAGTGGGCACAGGGCATCCAGCCCCGCAACTTCAAATGGGTAATGAATGATGTGCTGGCGGTGTGTGAACGCCCCGGAGGTTACGGAGTCAACCACCGCCGAGTGCGCCGCCAGGAGGAGATCATCTGGGTCCGGGAGCAGGGCTTCTCGCCGGTGATCTCGATCGTGGCTTCGCCCGCCAATCTCCACAACTACGACGAGCTGGGGGTCACCTGGGTGCACCGCCCGTTCGGAAACCACGAGGATCTGACGGCGTATCTTTCGGCGTTCCTGCCCGAGTTGAAGGCCCTCATCACCAGCCGTCACAAGGTGCTGGTTCACGGCGAAGAGCTGGGTGATCGGATCTCGGGGCTGGTCGGGGCCTACCTGGTGTGGTCGAGGATCCTGCCAGACGGACCTCAGGCCATCGCCCTCACCGAGAAGCTGCTGGAGCGTCAACTGGGCCCGTTGGGTCGCGAGATGGTGGCGGTGGCACTGGCCATGCCGCCTGCGCAGTGAGCAGCGACGATGACACTGGCGCCGACCGCATAGAGCTGCGCGGTCTGCGTCTGGTTGGGATCTGTGGCGCCCTCCCGGAGGAGCGGACCCGCCCCCAGCCTCTGGAGCTGGATCTGGATGTGATGGTTCCCTGCCGTCAGCCGGGAGTCTCCGACGACCTGGCCGACACCGTTGACTACGGAGCGTTGTGCACCGAGATCGAGCGGGTGGTCTCGAACGGGCGTCCCCAGTTGCTAGAGCGTCTGGCCGCTGAGGTGGCAGAGGCGGTACTGGCCCTCGATACCCGGGTGGAGTCGGTGATGGTGGCGGTACGCAAGCTCCGGCCGCCGGTGCCCCAGCCACTGGCCACCTCGGGTGTGCGAATCCACCGTCACCGCGGCGGAGCATCGGGGCAGTGACCGAGGCCGGCCCCTCGTCGGCGGAGGGGACAAGGGTCTTCCTGTCGTTGGGTTCGAACCTTGGAGACCGGCGCCGCCTGCTCGCTGAAGCGCTGGAAACCCTCGGTCCGTCGGTGGTTGCGGTGTCCTCGGTGTACGAGACCGACCCGGTTGGCGGGCCTCGGCAGGGGGCGTTCTTGAACCTGGTGGCCGAGTTGCGCACCTCGCTGTCACCTCGGGAGTTGTTGGCGGTGTGTCATCGACTGGAGTCCGCCGCTGGACGGGTACGCGATCAGCGGTGGGGACCCCGAACGCTGGACGTGGACATCGTGCACATGGACGGGGTCACCGTCGACGAGCCCGACCTTCAGATTCCCCACCCTCGTATGCACGAGCGACGATTCGTCCTGGCACCGCTGGCCGAGCTCGCCCCCGACCTGGTCAGCGACGAGATGCTTCGGGACGCGACGGGAGCGGTGGCGGTGGTCGAAGGTCTGCCTGGCTGGGTCAGCCCCTCGGATCGGTGAACGCCGTTCCGCGGATACGGATCGTCGGTGGCGGCCGCGCCGGCGGTTCCTTCGCCCGGGCTCTGAGCGAGGTGGGGTGGTCGGTCGAGGCGCCATGGGGAAGAGATCGCGACCCGGCCGGGGCGGCCACCGGCGTTGACCTCTTGCTGATCGCCGTTCCCGATGCCGTCGTCAGTGAGGTGGCGGCGCTGGTCGACCCGGTGGCGGACACAGTGGTGGCCCACTGTTCCGGGACTCTCGGGCTGGACGTGCTCGACCATCCGAGGGTTGCAGCGATTCACCCATTGGTGGCACTACCCGATGCTGAAATCGGTGCCCGTCGCCTACGGGCCGGCGCCTGGTTCGGTCTGGGAGGAGACCTTCTGGGTCGCCGACTGGTCGAGGACCTCGCGGGACACTGGTTCGAGGTGGCCGATTCTGACCGCGCCACGTACCACGCCGCGGCGGTGGTGGCGTCGAACCACCTGGTGGCGCTGATGGGACAGGTGGAGCGCCTGTCGAGTGGTATCGGGGTCCCGGCTGAGGCCTACTGGGCGCTGGCCCGCGGTGCGCTGGACGACGTCGTCGAACTGGGGGCGGCTCGGGCCCTCACTGGACCGGTGGCCCGGGGCGACTGGGCCACGGTCGCCCGGCATCTGGCTGCGATGGATGAGTCCGAACTCGACGCGTACCGGGTGCTGGCGGCGGCTGCTCGACGTCTGGTCGACGGAGCGGGCCTTCCACCTGGTCTGTGATCGCGATCTCGGTGCTGGGCGGCTGGTCATGGATCTGCTGGGGTGTGAACCCGCGGCGACAGCCCATCGTGATAGTGAGTTCGTTCCGTCGTCGCTCGCACTGAAGGAAGTCGCCATGGCAGGAGCAGTCCGGGTCCACACCTCGATCGAGGCGTTCCGGAGTGCGTTGGACCAGCACCGTCGGGCTGGAGCCACGGTGGGGTTCGTGCCCACCATGGGATACCTGCACGACGGCCACGCATCTCTGATGCGGACAGCGGCGGCCACCGACGCCGTGGTGGCGGCCAGCATCTTCGTCAATCCGCTCCAGTTCGCGGCCAGTGAGGACCTCGGTACGTACCCGCGAGAT
>CAUJFC010000099.1 GCA_963169755.1 Actinomycetota bacterium
CCCACCACCATGAACAGCGCCGCCTTGAACAGGCCGTGAGCCACCAGCAGTGCGCATCCAGCGATCGTGGACTCGGGACGGCCGATGCCGAACAGCACCACGAGGAACCCCAACTGGCTGACGGTCCCGAAGGCGAGGATCTGCTTGAGGTCCCAAGGGCGCAAGGCTCGCAGCCCGCCAGCGACCATGGAGACGAGCCCGACCCCGACCACCAGGGGCCGCCAAACCCCCTGGTCGGCGAAAGCCGGAGCGAACCGGGCCACCAGGTAGACCCCCGCCTTCACCATGGCTGCCGAATGGAGGTAGGCACTGATCGGTGTCGGCGACACCATGGCGGCGGGCAACCAACTGTGGAACGGGTACTGCGCCGACTTGGTGAAGGCCCCCACCGCCACTGCCACCAGGGCGACTGACACCACTGGTCCAGACGGAGGATCAGCCAGAATCGCCGACAACTGCCAGGTTCCGGCCTGCACCGCTATGGCCACTAGGCCACCGAGCAGCGCCAAGCCCCCGGCGCCGGTGGTCAGCAAAGCCTGAATGGCGGCCGATCGTGCCCTGGGGTTGCGGTGATCCAGCCCGATGAGAGCGAAGGAGGTGATGGAGGTGAGTTCCCAACAGGCGTAGAGCACCAACACGTTGTCGGCCAGCACTACCCCCGCCATGGCCCCGGCGAACACAACCAGCAGGCCAGCGGCCCGAGCCGCCCGTGGTCCATCCGCGAAATAGGCGTGGCCGTAGACGAAAGCCGCGGCACCGATTCCCGACACCAGCATCAACATCAGCAGTGAGAATCCGTCCAGGCGCAGGTCGACGGCCAGCCCCAGCGAGTCCGCCCACGCTGCCCGCGAGGTGAGAACGTCTCCTCTGATCAGCTCACCAGCCGAACTCAGTGCGGCCACCCACAACAGCAGTGGGGCCACCCCGGCCACCAGGAACGCCCGCCGTCCCAGTCGACGACCCGCAGCCACAACCACGACGCCCACAAACCCATGCAGGAGGAGCAGAGCAACCAACAAGGAGGCCTCATCTGGACGCGTTGGACAGAGACGCCGACCAGACTTCCCGGCACACCCGAATGGCTCAGCCTACCCGCACCCCCCCGTCGACCCCACGGTAGGTTCGGTAGGTGGCCGCTCCTCTCAACAACCGGGGTCAGATCCAGAAGGCGTGGTACGAGGCCGAACTGGAACGACTCCAGCGCGAGCTGGTGAAGCTCCAGGAGTGGGTGCGGTCCGAGGGCCTGCGGGTGTGTGTGGTGTTCGAAGGGCGTGATGCCGCCGGCAAGGGGGGCGTCATCAAACGAATCACCGAACACACCAACCCTCGGGTGGTACGGGTGGTGGCGCTGGGAATTCCGACCGAGCGCGAGCGGACCCAGTGGTACTTCCAGCGCTACGTGCCTCATCTGCCAGCCGCGGGCGAGATCGTGCTGTTCGACCGTTCCTGGTACAACCGGGCCGGGGTCGAACGGGTAATGGGGTTCTGCACCGACGCCGAATACCAGGAGTTCCTACGGGCCTGCCCCGAGTTCGAGATCATGCTGATCAACTCAGGCATGGTGCTGGTGAAGTACTGGTTCTCGGTGAGCGACCGCGAGCAGGAGCGTCGATTCCAGGAGCGGATCGACAACCCTGCCAAGCGATGGAAGCTGAGCCCCATGGACCTGGAGGCTCGTAGCCGCTGGGTCGAGTACTCGAGGGCCAAGGACACCATGCTCGAGCACACTGACACCGACCGGTCCCCCTGGTGGGTGGTGAACGCCGACGACAAGCGGCGGGCCCGCCTCAACTGCATCGCCCACCTGCTCGATCAGGTCGAGTACGACGACATCACCTCGGCGCCGCTGGAGCTACCACCCCGACCGCCCGACGACTACACCCGCCCACCGCTCAGCGCCCAACGCTTCGTTCCCGACCGATACTGACCGGACCGCCCCACTGCCGGTGGCGACCGAACCGCCCGCCAACCACGGTCGGGCTCGCGTTCATCAGCCAGCCGGATCCAGCTCCACGGCCGGAGCTTCGAACTGGGCGTTGTAGAGGCGGGCATAGAGGCCGTCACGTTCGAGTAGTTCGTGGTGGGAGCCCTGCTCGACGATGCGCCCCGCCTCCATCACCAAGATGGTGTCGGCGTCACGGATGGTCGACAGACGGTGGGCGATCACGAAGCTGGTGCGGTCGCTGCGCAGTGCCGCCATGGCCCGCTGGATCAGCACCTCGGTACGGGTGTCAACCGAACTGGTGGCCTCATCGAGGATCAGGATCCGGGGGTTGGCCAGAAATGCCCGGGCGATGGTGAGGAGCTGTTTCTCTCCGGCACTGACCGACGAGCCCTCCTCGTCAATGACGGTGTCGTAGCCGTCGGGCAACGAGTGCACGAACCGGTCTACATAGGCGGCCCGGGCCGCCCCCAGTACGGCCTCATCGTCGGCTTCGAGGTTGCCGTATGCGATGTTGTCACGGATGGTGCCGCCGAACAGCCAGGTGTCCTGGAGAACCATGCCCAGGTTTCGTCGCAGGTCGGCACGGGGGATCTGCGAGATGTCGGTTCCGTCAAGGGTGATGGTTCCGGAGTCGAGGTCATAGAAGCGCATCAACAGGTTGACCAGGGTGGTCTTGCCCGCCCCGGTGGGCCCGACGATCGCCACCGTGTGACCCGGTTCGGCCCGCAGTGACAGTCCATCGATCAGGGGCTTGGCCGGGTCGTAGGAGAAGGCGATGTCATGGAACTCGACCAGACCGTGGATGTCGTCGTCGGCCAGGGACAGCGGTGCCCGGTCGTCCTCCTCGACGGCGTCGAGCATCTCGAACACCCGCTCGGCCGACGCGATGCCCGACTGCATCACGTTGATCATCGAAGCCAGTTGGGTGAGGGGCTGGGTGAACTGACGCGAGTACTGAATGAAGGCCTGGATGTCTCCGATGGTCATGTTCCCCGACGACACCCGCAGTCCGCCGAGCAGGGCGATGGCCACATAGTTGAGGTTGCCGAAGAACAGCATCGCCGGCTGGATGATCCCCGAGATGAACTGCGCCCCGTAGGCGGCACCGAACAGTTCATCGTTCTTGGCGTTGAACCGCTCCTCGACCTCGTGAGTGCGGCCGAACACCTTGACCAACGAATGACCGGTGAACACCTCTTCCACCTGGGCGTTGAGGGTGCCGGTGTGTCGCCACTGCTCCACGAAACGCCGCTTGGAACGCTTGGTGATGGCCTTCATGGTCACGATCGACAGTGGCACCGTGACCAACGTGGCAACCGCCAGCAACGGGTCGATGGTGATCATCATCATCAACACCCCAACCAGGGTCATCGACGAGTTGAGGATCTGGCTGAGGGTCTGCTGAAGGCTCTGGGAGAGGTTGTCGATGTCGTTGGTGACCCGGCTGAGTAGGTCACCCCGGGGCTGTGAGTCGATCCAGCTCAGCGGAACCCGGTTGATCTTGGCCTCGACATCGGTGCGCAACGAGAACATGGCGCGCTGCACCACCCCGGCCAGAAGCCAGGCCTGGAGATACGAGAGGCTGGTCGCCACCACGTACATGACCAGAACCCCGGCCAGCATCGAGTGGAGACGACCGAAGTCGACACCGGTGCCACCGATGACACCGCTGACGATCACGTTGGTGGCCTCACCCAGGCGACGGGGTGCGTAGACCAGCAGGCTCACGCTCACCAGGGTCAGGACCAGTACCCCTGCCACACCAGCGCGTTCAGGGCGCATCCGCCGGGCCAGGCGGCGGGCGGTCGAGCCGAAGTCCTTGGACCGTTCCATGGGTACCCCGGCCATGCCGAACCGAGGACCGGCTGTGCGCTGCTCGGCCTGGGGGGCCCGCAGCAGTTCGGCGTCATCGCTTCGATCGGAGTTCTCAACCGCTTTCCGCCGGGCGGAATCAGGGGTCAGCTGATCGCTCATGCTGCGTCCTCGGCGGTGTCCTGGGAGGCGACGATCTCGGCGTAGGTGGGGCAGGACTCCAGAAGTTCGCGGTGGGTCCCCATACCGACCTGGCGTCCATCCTCGAGCACCAGGATCTTGTCGGCGTGCACAATGGTCGACACCCGCTGGGCCACGATCACCGTCACCGCTCCGGCCGTGACCGGGGCCAGCGCTGCCCGCAACCGGGCATCGGTGGCCAGGTCGAGGGCCGAGAACGAGTCGTCGAACAGGTAGATGTCGGGGCGACGCACCAAGGCCCGCGCGATGGCCAGACGCTGGCGCTGACCACCCGACACGTTGGATCCCCCCTGGGCGATCGGGGCTTCGATTCCGCCAGGCATGGCGGCCACGAAATCGGCCGCCTGGGCGATGACCAGAGCCTGTTGGATCTGGTCATCGGTAGCGTCCGGATCGGCTTGGCGCAGGTTGTGGGCCACCGTGCCCGAGAACAGATAGGGCTTCTGGGGTACCAGTCCCAGCCGGGCCCACAGCACCTCGGGGTCGATGTGGCGAACGTCCACTCCGTTCACCAGCACCGATCCACCGGTCACGTCGAACAACCGGGGAATCAGATTGACCAGGGTGGTCTTTCCCGAGCCGGTACTTCCAATCACCGCCAGGGTCTCGCCGGCCGAAACCGAGAACGACAGGTCGCACAGCACCGGTTCTTCGGCCCCGGGGTATCGGAACTCCACCGCTCGGAACTCGAGCGACGGTGGTCCCTCCAACTCGGTTACGGCATCGACTGGGGCGGTGATGCTGGGCTCGGCGTCGAGCACCTCGCTGATCCGTTCGGCGCTGACGGTCGAGCGGGGAGCCTGACCCACCACGAACGTCGCCATCATCACCGCCATGAGGATCTGGATCAGGTAGCTGAGAAAGGCGATCAGGGCGCCGACCGCCATGTCGCCCGAAGCGATCCGGTCTCCCCCCAGCCAGATGGCGGCCACACTCGATCCGTTGAGAACGAACACCACCAGAGGAAACATCACCGCCATCAGTCGGCCAGCCGTCAACGACGTCTCGGTGAGGTCACGGTTGACACCGTCGAATCGCTCGGCCTCGTGGGGCTCGCGGCCGAAAGCCCTGACCACCCGGATCCCGGTGATCTGCTCACGCAGCACCAAGTTGATGCGGTCTATACGCACCTGCATCGCCTGGAACTGAGGGATCATCCGAATGATCACCATGCCGACCGCGCCCACCAGCACCGGCACCGAAACCAGCAACATCAACGACAGCCCGGCGTCTTCTCGTATGGCCATGACCACACCACCGACCATGGTGATCGGGGCGGCGATCAGCATGGTCACCGCCATCATCACCAGCATCTGCACCTGAGTGACGTCGTTGGTGATGCGGGTGATAAGCGAGGACGGCCCGAACACCGCCACGTCTTGAGCTGAGAATCCAGTGACCCGGTGGAACAGGGCGGCTCGCACGTCACGGCCGAAGGCCATGGCCACCCGGGCCCCCACCCGCACCGACGCCACCGCGAACACCACCTGGATCACGGTGACCACCAGCATCAGGCCACCGGTCCTCCAGATGTATGCGGTGTCGCCCCGCACCACGCCCTTGTCGATGATGTCGGCGTTCAGGGTGGGTAGCAGCAGAGTGCACACGGTCTGGACGGTGGTGAGAACCACCACCAGGGCCAGCGAACGGTGGTAGGGGCGCAGGTAGGTGCGCAGCAGTCGGATGAGCATGGTCCCCCAGACCTCTTCGCCGCGGTCGCCCGCGGGCCCAGTCACCCTATGGAGCGACACCACCACTGGTGCAACCCGACGGCACCTAGGAGGTGCACCTATCCATTCGGGTCCTTGAAGAGCTGGCGCTGAGGAACGTATCGGTGGGGGGCGATCGGCCACGCCGCGTTTACCCAGCCGACCGCGGCGTTTACCCTCAGGGGGTGCCACAGAAATGGTCTCCGCCGGTGGTGGCCGCCGCCGTGGCAGTCACCGGCACCGGAATCTTGGCGCTGGCCGACCCGGCGGCCCGCGACATTCCACTGTGTCCCCTGAAGGCCATCACCGGGCTGGACTGTCCCTTCTGTGGCGGTCTGCGGGCAGTTCACGCCTTGACCCGTTTCGACATCGCCACCGCCCTGGATCACAACGCCCTGTTCACCATGTCGGTGCCTTTCCTGGTGGTCGGCTGGATCATGTGGCTGGCCGCCGATCGAGGCTGGCAGCCCCCTCAGTGGTGGCGATCGGGCCCCGCGCTCTCCCGGCTGGCCCTCGGAGTTCTGGCGGCTTGGGCCGTCGCCCGCAACATTCCGGCGTTCGACTGGCTGGCCAGTACCGCCTGAGGAGGCTCCCCCGCTGGCTGAAGTAGGGGGAGCAGTGATCTTGGGGCTCGACGGGATCGGTGGGTTCCGGATGGTCCGAACGGCTCAGGGCATGAGTCGAAAGAACCAGGATTCACGGTGAAAGTCGATCATCTACTCGCCTTTTCGCTCTTCGTGCGCTATAACTCGATGTGTCACCAGTCACGCGGGGGGACCGACGACGGAGGTGCATCCCTTTGAGACTCGAACAGTTGGTTCTCTACGGACCCGGCCACGACGACCGCTTGAAGTTCGGACCACACCTCACGGTGTTCTCTGGGTTGGCGGCCCCGGACCGGTTCGAGTTGATCGAGACCATCGTTGACGCGCTGACTGGGCGGCTTTCCAACGCGTCGGTGGTGTTCACCGACCACCGTGGTCGCCGAGTCTTTGCCGACCGGACCGGCGCCACATTCGCCGACAGCGGCGTGGTGGCCCCCGGACCGTCGGACCTGCTGGGACGCGACCCGTCAACTGTGGCCGAACTGCTCACCGTCAACGCCAGCAGTCTGGGACTGGGCGGTGGCCATCCACTGAACCAGCTACGCGACCAGCTCGAAGTGGCCCGGGCAGAGTTGGCGGCCCTCCATTCAGATCACATCGCGGCCGTTGAACTGGCCGAGGCGGTAGAAAAGGGCCGGGCATACATGATCGAGCTGGACGATGCCATCGCCAGCGCCGATGAGCTTCGCGACCGCTGGAAGTGGCAAACCAACCGGCGAAACCTCGACGAGTTGCGGACCCGCCTGACTCTGGCCAGCCGACCCGAGCAGGCCAAGGATCGGGCCATCCTCGCATCGGTGGACGCTCTGCGCGATGCCGGGTCCGCCTGGGCCGACCTGGCCGCCGAGGTGGCCGACCAGGCTGAGCGGGTGGGACCACTGCCAGAGGTGTCCGCCGAGAATCTGGCGCGGGTGGCCGCCACGCCCGACGAGCCGCCCGCCACCTTCCTGGCCCGGCTCGAGGCTTGGCGGGCGGCCCAGGACGCTCTGACCACCGCCGAATCCGAGTTGGCCAGGGTCGCTGCACCAGCAACCTCCAGCGCCGATCCGTTGGTGGAGGCATTCGCTCGTCTCGATCAGAGTCGGCTGTGGGCTGCCCATCGACGCCTCACCACCACTGCCGACACCTACCACGCTCTCGGCGGGTTCGAGGACCCCGACATCGAAGAGTCCCCAGCAGAACAGCAGGTTGATCTGGCCCATCGCGAAGTGGTTCGTGCTCAACGGCTGGCCGCCCACCGGACTCGCCCCGGCTTGGTGGCCGCCGGTGCCCTCACCGGCGCGGCTCTCCTGGCCACCTATTCGGGCCAGCTCATCGCGGCCCTGCTGGCCCTGGTCGGAGCCGCCATCATCGCCCGTTGGCTGGTGGTGGAGCCCCGCCGCCGGCTCGCTGATGCCGAGGCCCAGGAACAGAGCGCCCTGAGCCTCACCGGCGTGAGCTCGTGGCTGGGACTTCACCTCCGTCGACTGGACTCTCTCACCGAGGCTGCCGAGCGCAAGCGGATCGAGGGGGCCGCCAACAATTGGATCGTCGCCCAGGTCGAGTGGGAAGAGGTCGCTGGCAACTTGACGGTAGAGGACCTCACTGCCCGGGCCGATGAGGTCCGAGAACGGGCGATCCAGCTCGACGTCAAGGCCATGGGACGACGTCGCGACGAAGCCCGGGTGCAGCGCGAGAGCGCAGCCGCCACCGAACGCACCGCTCGGGCGTCCATGGCGCGAGGGCTGGAGCATTTCGGTTTCACTGCAGCTTCGGTGGCCAACCTCGACCCCGAGGAGTTGGCCTCGACCCTCAACCGTCGGATCGAAGCCGGGCGACTGGCCCGCCGAGCGGTCAAGCTCGCATCTCTCCAGCGGCGCGAACGTGAGGCCGCCGCCCACCTGGAGTCGATCCTCGGGCGACTGGGGTTCACCGACGGCGACCTCGCCCATCGTCTGGACCGTGCTATCGCCGCGGTCGGTGCCGCACGTCAGCGCCAGGAGCCCGGTGCCGAGCCGGTGGACCGCACCGAACTGGAGGCCGAGATCGCCCGTCTCGAGGTGATCGTTCGTCGCACTGCCCGACCGGGTTGGGAAGCCATGGCCGATCTGGCCGAAGAACCTACCGACCCAGAGGTACTGACCGCCCGTCGACGTGAGCTGGCCCGGCTGCTGGCTGCCAACGGTTCGCCCGATGCGGTCGGAGCCGAGCGCCGCTATCAGCTCGGCCTTCGCAAGGTGCGCGAGCTCGAGGACCGGCTCGCCGATCAGACCCAGGACCGACCGACCGACCTGGCCGGACACCTCCAGGATCTCTGTCACCGCACGTCGTGGATCGACGGGGCCGAGGAAACGATGCCCCTGATCGTCGACGATGCGCTGGCTTCCCTTCCGTTGTCAGAGAAGGTGGAGGCGCTGGATCTCCTGGCCTCGCTGTCGAGGGGCACTCAGGTGATGATCCTCACCGATGATCATCTGGTGACCCGATGGGCCCGTTCCCGGGTTGGTGATGGAGCCATCACGTTGTTCGAGCTGGAGCCGACACCGGTGACCGCCGAGCCAGCTCTGGCCTGAAGCAAGTCCTTGTTCTGATCAGTCCATCAACACGGCCCGCTCAATCGACACGGCGCAGCTCGTCGCGGTATCGGATGGCGCGAGCGATGTAGGTCTCCATACCGAGGCGGATGTGCTCGGTGTTGGCGGCGTCGGGACGGATCTTGGCGGGCACGCCCAGAGCCATGGCCCGAGGTGGGACCACTGTGTCACCACTCACCACCGCGCCCGCGCCCACTAGGGCCTGGGCTCCGATCACGGCCCGGTGCAGAACCACTGCCCCGGACCCGACCAGTGCTCCGTCCTCGATGGTGCACCCCTCGAGGTGTGCGATGTGGCCGATGGTGCACTCGTTGCCCACCACCGTGGGCCAGAACGGGGTCGTGTGCAGTACCGCACCGTCCTGGATCGAGGTGCGGTTCCCAATGGTGATCTCGCCGTCGTCTCCCCTCAGCACCGCCCCGGGCCAGACCGACGACTCTGCCCCCACCGTTACCGAGCCGATGATCACGGCATCTGGGCTGATGTAGGCATCGGGGTGAATGACCGGCACCTGTTGACCTAGGGCATAGACGGGCATGGGGGTGACGGTACCGCCCTAGCCTCACCGGGTGCGCTCCAACCCAGAACTTCCTCCCCGCCCGGCCGAGCGACCCACGGCCCAGCAGTTCTGGGGGGTGGAGTTGATCGATCCATGGTCATGGATGATCGACGGTGACGATCCCGAGGTGCTGGCCCACCTCGAGGCGGAGAACACCTGGACCGAGGCGGTCACCGCCTCGCAGGAACCACTGCGAGACGAGATCTTCGCTGAGATCCGACGCCGAACCGACGAGACCGACGTTTCGGTTCCGGTCCGCGACGGCCACTGGTGGTACGTGGTTCGCACCGTCGAGGGGAGCGCCTACCCGATCCACTGTCGCCGTCCTGATGACGGCACCACCACCGGTTGGGTTGAGGATCCCGCGGCAGAGCAGGTGATCCTGGATCTCAATATCGAGGCAGACGGACACAGCTATCTGGGAGTGGGGGTGCTCGATGTGAGCCCCGACGGAAACTGGCTGGCCGTGGCGGTGGACTACGACGGAGACGAGCGCCACCTCCTGAGATTCGTGGACCTGAGGCCTCTGGCTGAAGGACGACCAGCCGAGTCGTCGCAGGAGGTGATCGAAGGAGTGGCCTACGGATTCGCCTGGGCGGCCGACTCGGCCACCTGCTGGTACACCCTCCAGGACGACTCCTTCCGCCCCGATCGGGTGATGCGTCACCACGTCGGAGCCGACCCCGGCGACGACGTGGAGGTGTTCCACGAAACCGATGAACGCTTCCACGTGGGGGTGGGAGCGTCGCGCTCTCAGGCGTTGGCCGTGATCACATCCGCCAGCGCCGTCACCACCGAGTGCTGGCTACTGGATGCTGCCGACCCCGCCCAGCCCGCTCATGTGGTGGTGCCCCGCGAGCACGAGGTCGAATATTCGGTGGCCCACCACGGAGGCTCACTATTCGTTCTGTCCAATCACGACGGCGCCGAGGACTTCGCTCTGTGGCGGGCGGAGCTGGAGGGAACCGTCACCGAGCCCCGGTCGCAATGGCGATCGGTCCTGGGACCGGTGCCCGGCCGTCGCCTCGATGGGGTTGAGGCCTTCGCCGACCATCTGGTGATCCACGGTCGATCCAACGGTTCGACCGCCATGTGGGTGATGGATCCCACCTCTGGAGAGCTGGCGCCGATCGCGATCGACGAGGAGGTTGCCACCATTGGTGGTTCGGCCAACCCGACCTATGACTCTCGCCGCTACCGCTTCAGCTATCAGTCGCTGACAACTCCGGCCACGCTCTACGAGCAGGATCTGTCCAGCGGTATCCGTACGCTCTTGAAGCGTCAGCCGGTGCTCGACGGCTTCGAGCCCGGTCAGTACCGATCGGAACGGCAATGGGCCACCGCCCATGACGGCACCCGCATCCCGATCTCGTTGGTGTGGAGACCCGATCGTGTACCCGCTGACCGCCCGGCGCCGTGTGTGTTGTACGGATACGGCGCGTACGAGGCCAGCACCGACCCGTGGTTCTCGGTGGCCAGGCTGTCTCTGCTGGACCGGGGAGTGGTGTTCGCAGTGGCCCACGTCAGAGGCGGTGGCGAGATGGGTCGCCACTGGTACCGGGAGGGCAAGTTCGGAGCCAAGCACAACACCTTCGACGACTTCGTGGCCTGTGCCCGCCATCTTGTGGACACCGGTCGTACCTCCCCCGATCGGCTGGCGGCCCGCGGTGGCAGTGCCGGCGGGTTGTTGATGGGCGCCATCACCAACCTGGCTCCCGAACTGTTCCGGGCGGTGGTGGCCGAGGTGCCGTTCGTGGACCCGCTCAACACGATTCTGGATCCCAGCCGGCCACTGACGGTGATCGAGTGGGAGGAGTGGGGCGACCCGCTCCACTCCGAGGAGGCGTTCGGGTGGCTACGGTCCTACAGCCCGTACGAGAACGTGCGCTCCGCCAGCGAGGTCCGCTACCCGGCGGTCTTGGCCACCACCGGACTGTCCGATCCCCGGGTGGGGTTCCACGAGCCGGCCAAGTGGGTGGCCCGCCTGCGCGAGCGAGGTCATGGTACGGCCGGGCTCGGCGATGATCGGCCGGTACTGCTCAAGGTGGAGATGGGGTCGGGCCATGGCGGCCCGACCGATCGCTACGAGTCCTGGCGGGAGGAGGCATTCGTGCTGGCCTGGATACTCGCCCAGATCACCAGTGCTGAGGAGGTGCGCCGGCCGATCAGATGATCAGGCCAGTTCGGAGTAGCCGCCCCGGAAGAAGATGAGGGGGCCACCCTCATGGGCCACTCCGAGGTCATGGACCCGGCCCACCACGATGTCGTGGTCGCCTTCGCCGTGGATGTCGTAAACCGTGCAATCCATCCAGGCCAGCGATCCGGTGATGCGGGGCTCGCCCAGTGGAGAACGTTCCCAGCCGATCGTGGCGAACTTGTCGGGCTCCTTGGTGGCGAACAGCCTGGATACCGCCTCTTGGTCCGACGCCAGAACGTTGACGCAGAACTGACCGGATTCCCGCAACTTGGGCCAGGTCGACGAACCGTGTCCCACGCAGAAGCCCACCAGTGGCGGCTCGAGCGACACCGAGAAGAAGGATCCGATGGCCAGGCCCACCGGCTGACCTTCGTGATGGCCGGCCACCACGCACACCCCGGTCGGGAAATGGCCCAGCACCTGACGGAAACGGGCGCTGTCGAAGGCGGACTCGGTCATGGTGGCTACTCCCCGGACGTGATCTGACGGAGTGTCAGACTAGGGCAGAGGAAAGCGAGATCGTGAGGCCTTCGGCTGCCCCGATCACCTCGACCACCGACGAGCCCTCCGCCGTGGCGCGGGCTTCGCTCACCAGCCGATCCATGGTCTCATCGCTGTGGGCGGGGTCGTGGTGGAAAAGCACCAGGCGACGGGCACCCGCCTCGGACGCCACCCGAACGGCGTAGTCCACGGTGCAATGGCCCCACTCAGCCTTGACGGCGAACTCATGCGGCTCGTACTGAGCATCGTGGATCAACAGGTCGGCGTCGCGACACAGATCCAGGACCTCCGGTGGCACCGGGGCACCGGGATCAGCGGGCTGCTGATGGTCGCTCACGTAGACCACCACGAATCCGTCGACCTCCACCCGGTAGCCGTTGGTGGGTCCGGTGTGGGGCACATCTGCCGCCACAATCCGAGCCCGGCCCCAGCTCATCTCTCCGGGAGGGAAATCACAGAACACGATGTCACCGGCCAGATCAGCGGGCCCCACCGGAAAGAAGGGGGGCTGCATGAAGGTGGCGAAGGCATCGTGCAAGCTGAGCCCGTTGGAACGGCCGTGCACCTCCAGCGATGAGCCGGCCTGGTGGATGGGTACGAAGAAGGGCAGACCCTGGACGTGATCCCAGTGCAGGTGAGTCACCAGGGCCAGACCACGAAAGGGCTCCTCCTCTCCCTCACGGCTTTCACCGAAGTAGCGAAGTCCGGTCCCCAGATCGAAGATCACCGGATCGAGCCCCGGAGCTTCCAGGGTGACGCAGGCGGTGTTGCCCCCGTAGCGACGATTGGCATCGCTGCAACACGGAGTAGATCCCCGCACTCCCCAGAACGTGACATTCACCATTCAGACGCTCCTGGCCCCTTGCTCAACGAACCGTAGCGAACCCGTCACCGCCAGTCATGGGGTGTGACCCATTCCACGTCCACCGGCCCGCGTCATGCGGTCGGGCTACCGTCCGGCCCCATGACCGACAACGGAACCATCACCGAGGGTCGCATCGAAGCCGGCGGTCTCGAGTTCGGCTACCTGACCTCTGGCACCGGGCCACTGGCCCTACTGCTGCACGGCTTCCCCGACTGCGCCTGGACCTGGCGTCACCTGATGGTCGAACTGGCCGACGCCGGCTACCGGGCAGTGGCTCCGTTCCTACGCGGCTACGCCCCCAGCGCCGTCCCCGCCGATGGCCTGTACCAACCGGGAGCGATCGCCTCCGATGCCAACGCCCTGCATCAAGCCCTGGGCGGTGACGAGGACGCCGTTCTGGTGGGCCACGACTGGGGAGCGCTGGCCAGCTACTCGGCGGCCGCCCACCAGCCGGACCGTTGGAGGCGGGTGGTGGTGGCCGCGGTTCCGCCGCCGTCGACGGTGGCAGGCGCCTTTTTCTCCTACGACCAACTCCGGCTCTCGTGGTACATGTTCTTCTTCCAATCCCCACTGGCCGACATGGTGGTACCGGCGGACGACCTGGCCTTCATCGACCGGTTGTGGGCCGACTGGTCACCGGGTTATGACCCGACCGAAGACCTGCCCCGGGTCAAGGATTCACTGCGCGACCCGACCAACCTGACTGCCGCCCTCGGCTACTACCGGGCCACCATCGGAGGGGGTCTCCGCGACCCTGACCTGAACGCCGTGGAGGCCACCGGGGCCGGCCCTCTCCCCCAGCCCACTCTGTACCTGCACGGAGAGAACGACGGCTGCATGGGGGCTGACCTGATAGATCCGGCCCAAGTCCTCACCTCGCTCCCCAATGAAGCGTCCCGGGTTGAGATCGTTCCCGGAACCGGACACTTTCTCCACCTCGAGCGACCCAGCGAGGTCAACCGAATGATCGTGGATCACCTAACCGCCCGCTAGACCGCCTCTACCGCCCACCGCCGACCGCCGACCGTCACCAGCGAAGTCACCGATCACCGACAGTCAGGGTCCTCAGAGTTGGAGTGGACCTCGGTACGATTCCGGGTCATGACCGACCACTGGACCGACCGGCGGGTGCTCGTGACCGGCGGTGCCGGCTTCCTCGGGCGGGCGGTGGTGAACCGCCTGGAAGAGTCCGGGGCCCGGGTAGTTGTCCCCCGAAGTGCATCGGTGGACCTACGCGACCGGAGGGCAACCGCCGAACTGTTCGCCACCGAACGTCCCGAAACGGTCATCCATCTAGCGGCCCGGGTGGGCGGCATCGGCTACAACCAGATCCATCCCGCCGAGTTGTACCTGGACAACCTGCTCATGGGGACCTACGTGGTCGAGGAGGCCCGGGCTCACGGGGTAGCCAAGACGGTGCTGGTGGGCACGGTGTGTTCGTACCCCAAAGAACCACCGGTTCCCTTTCGGGAAGAGTCACTGTGGGATGGTTACCCCGAAGAGACCAACGCCCCCTACGGCATCGCCAAGTTGGCCCAGTTGGTCCACGCCCAGACGGTTCGTGAGCAGTACGGACAGAGCGTCATCTACCTGATCCCTACCAACCTCTACGGGCCGGGCGACAAGTTCAACCCGGCCGTCAGCCATGTGATCCCCGCTCTGATCAAGAAATGCATCGACGCCATCGAAGCGGGTGCCGACCACATCGAACTGTGGGGAACGGGTTCGGCCAGCCGAGAATTCCTCTACGTTGATGACGCGGCCCGCGGCATCGTTCTGGCCGCCGAAGCCTACGACCAACCCGAGCCCGTCAACCTGGGCACCGATCACGAGGTGCCGATCCGCGAACTGGCCGAGTTGGTGGCCGCCGCCACTGGCTTCGAGGGTGACCTGCGCTGGGATGCGTCCAAGCCCGACGGCCAACCTCGTCGCCGAGTCGACAACAGCCGGGCTCGTCAGCTGTTCGGATTCGAGGCCGACACGCCCTTCGACCGAGGCCTGGCTGCCACCGTGGAGTGGTACCTGGAGCACCGGGCCGAGGCTGAGGCCCGCGACCACTGACGTCCTGATACACCCTCGACGTCACGAGCACGAGCGGTGGGACCGTCAGATCTCCAGGGCGCCCCGGAAGTAGGCAGTGGTGTGTTCGATCCCGGTGCGCAGATCCACCGTGGGTTCCCATCCCAGGGCTTCGCGAGCCAGGGTGATGTCGGGCTGACGCTGGGTCGGATCGTCAACCGGTAAGGGCTCGAACACCAACGGTGACGAGGATCCTGTGACCTCCAGCACGATCTCAGCCAGTTGTGCGATGGTGAACTCGACGGGGTTGCCGATGTTGACCGGCCCGGTGATGGGTCTGTCGAGTAAGGCCAGGAACCCTCGGACCTCGTCGTCGACGTAGGTGAAGCTGCGGGTTTGGCTGCCGTCGCCGTAGATGGTTATCGGCTGACCTCGCAGAGCCTGGACGATGAAGTTGGACACGGCCCGACCGTCGTCGGGCCGCATCTGGGGTCCGAAGGTGTTGAAGATACGAACGATCCGCACGTCGAGGCCGTGGTGACGGTGATAGGCCATGGTCATGGCCTCGGCGAAGCGTTTGGCCTCGTCGTACACGCCCCGAGGACCGATCGGGTTGACATTTCCCCAGTAGGTCTCGGGCTGGGGGTGCACCAGCGGGTCGCCGTAGACCTCGCTGGTGGAAGCCAGGAAGAACCGGGCTCCCTTGGCCTTGGCCAGACCGAGGGCGTTGTGAGTACCGAGGCTGCCCACCTTGAGAATCTGGATGGGAATCCGCTCGAAGTCGGCCGGGGAGGCCGGACTGGCGAAATGCAGCACTGCGTCCACCTCGCCCGGCACCCAGATGAAGGTGCTGACATCGTGCTGCACGAAAGTGAAGCCCGGCTGAGCGAACAGCGCCTCGATGTTGGCGATCGATCCGGTGATCAGATTGTCGAGGCAGACCACCTCGTCGCCGCGTTCGAGCAGACGGCGACACAGATGAGATCCGAGGAATCCCGCTCCGCCGGTAACTACCACTCGGGCCACGTCAGGCCCGACCGATCCCCTCGTAGGTGAAGCCCCGCCGTTGCAGCGCTCCCCGATCCAACAGGTTGCGGGCATCGACCACCCGTGGGGCGGCCATGGCACCGGCCACCTTGTCCAGGTCGACCCAGCGGAAGTCGTCCCACTCGGTGAGCACCACCAGACACTGAGCCCCCTCGGCGGCGGCGTAGGCATCGGCCATGAGGTCGATGCCGGCCAGCCGGGGATCGTCGGCGCTGAGCACCGGCTCCACGGCCGGATCGAAGCCCCGAACCCTGGCTCCCCGATCGAGCAGGCGCCTGATCACCTGGAGCGAGGGCGAGTCCCGCAAGTCGTCGGTCCGAGCCTTGAAGGTGAGACCCCAGACCCCCACCGTCACCCCGGCCAGGTCTCCGCCCACCATGCGCTGGACCTTGTCGGCCACCCGTTCGAACTGGTCCTCATTGACGGTGATGACGCCCTTGAGCAGATCGAAGTCGTATCCGGCGTCCTCGGCGATGCGCACCAGCGCCCGTGAGTCCTTCGGGAAGCACGACCCTCCCCACCCGGGACCGGGGCGCAGGAAGGCGTCGCCGATGCGCTTGTCGTAGCCCATCCCCAGCACTACGTCGTTGACGTCGGCCCCGACCGCCTCACACACCGCGGCGATGGCGTTGACGAAGCTGATCTTGGTGGCCAGAAAGGCGTTGGACGCGTACTTGATGGTCTCGGCCGAGGCCGGGTCGGTGACCTGCAACGGCGCGGGCAGCCCCAGGTAGAGCCCAGCCACCCGGATGGCTGCCGACTGGTCGTCGGCCCCGATCACCACTCGGTCAGGGTGGAGGAAGTCGTGGACCGCCGAGCCCTCCCGGAGAAACTCGGGGTTGGAAACGACTGCCACATCAGAACGGCCGAGGGCTCGCTCCACCACCCGGGTGGAACCCACCGGGACGGTGGACTTGTTGATGACCACCGACTCGGGCCGCAGGTGGGGCCCGATCTCAGCCGCCGCCTCTTGGATGTAGGACAGGTCGGCTGACCCGTCATCGCCCTGGGGAGTGGGTACGCACAGGTAGATGAACTCGGCATCGGCCACCGCCGGGGCCGCTCCCAGTACGAACGACAGCAACCCCGAATGCAGGCCTTCGTGAACCAGTTCGTCGAGCCCGGCTTCCAGGATCGGAACCTCACCCCGGTTGAGAGCCTCCACCTTCTCGGCGATCACATCGGCGCACACCACCCGGTGCCCCAGATGGGCCAGGCAGGCGCCGGTCGTCAGACCCACGTATCCGGTACCGATGACGGCCACGTTGCTGGACAATGCTGCTCCCCACAGGCGACAGAACGGAGTTGGACGAGCCTACCGCCCGCCCATTCCGGGCCGAGCCGTTCAGCCGCAGGACTCGCCCGGCGGCGGATCGCCGGGAAGATAGGCCCGACCTTCGCCAGCGGGCCCCACTCCTTCAACCAGCGGGATGGACACCTCGGGTTCGTCATCGCGATCCTCGTCCGAATCGTCGCTCCCGGACTCGCCCCGATCGGCGGTGGTGGTCGAAGTGGTCGAGGTCGTCGAAGTGGTCGACGTCGACGTGGTGGTCGCCACCGCTTCTGGAGGCAGGGGGCTGTCCAGCACACCGACCAACTCGGGACCGGTCACCACCGTCACCTCGTCCACCTCAGGATCAGGGATCAACTGAGGATCGGCATCGAGGTAGCGGGCCACCAGGTGGGCCTCGGCATCATCGCCGGGCGGATAGCGGACCTCGGTGATCCACACCGGATCCACCGAATCAGGCCGGGCAACCTGGAACCCCAGCTCTTCGAAACGGTCCGAGAGGTCTGAAGCCTGGTCTCGCACACCGCTGCCGTTGAGCACCCGCACCGTTACGGTCGAGGGCAGGATCTCACCACTGGTGGCTCCGGTACCCCGGAACTGAGCCAGAACCGGCTCGGATGCTTCCTCGTCGAGCTCGAGCACGTCGGCGCCACCGCGGTACACCTCACGAACGGTCAGAGCGTTCTGACCCAACTTGTCAGGATCGAAAGTCCTGAACGCCCGTCCCAGCGTGACCAGGTCCGCCGCCGTGGTGTAGGGGTCGAGCTGAATGTGTTCGACACCGTTGTCGACCATACGAGCCAGCACCACCGGATTGCGGGCCCCCTTGGAGATGGCCCGATGCATGACCCGTCGCAGGAAGTCCTGCTGGCGGCGCATCCGTCCGTAGTCCGAGGCACCGTCGCTGCGCCACTTGCCCTTGTGGTCCTTGTACTCGAAGTAGCGGCTACGGGCGTAGGAGAGAGCCCCGTTTCGGTCCAGGTTGGTGCATCCGGCGTTCTCGACCAACAGCCCCGAGTGCTTGTCGCGCACCGGAGTGGGGAACCAGATCGGCACCCCACCGATGATGTCGACCAGGTCCTTGAACCCCGCAAAGTTCACCTGGACGTAGTGGTTCACGTCGATGTCGAAGTTCTCTTTGATGGTCTTGAGCAGCAGACCGGGATTGCCGTCTCCATAGGTGAGGGCGGCGTTGATGCGGGTGGTCCCCTTGCCGGGGATCTTCACCAACAGATCACGAGGGAACGACAGGACTTTCACGTCCAGATTCTGCGGGTCCACCCGCACCAGCATGATGGTGTCAGAGCGGATCGAGCCCTGAGTGACCTTGTCCCGGCTGTTACGAACCGGGTCATCCTCAGGCAGGCCCTCATCGTCGTCGACGCCGACGATGAGGAAGTTCTGCGGTTCACCGGGCGGCAGTTCGTCGGCCGGGGTGAGCTCACTGCGACCGATGTCCCGGCTGCGCTGCACGCTGGCCACCGTCCGCTTGGCGTAGGCGATCGACCCGGCACTGATCAGCGCGGCCAGGATCACCATGGTGTTGAAGCCGATCAGCAGACGCTGTGGCCAACTACGACGGCCTGGGCGGCCTGCCTCGGACGATGACACGGTCTTCAACCCTACCGGGCACCCTGAGCCATCGAACGGTCGCCCCGGCGGCGCCCACTCAGGTGACCGGCGGCGCCCACTCAGGTGACCGGCAGCCCCAAGCCTCGGGCGATCACCAGCCGCTGCACCTCCGAGGTGCCTTCACCGATCTCGAGGATCTTGGCATCGCGGTACTGACGGGCCACCAGAGTCTCGTCCATGAAGCCGTAGCCACCGAACACTTGGGTGGCCATTCGGGTGGCGGTCACCGCCGCCTCGGTCGAGTACAGCTTGGCCACCGCGGCATCATGGCGGAACGGGCGCCCCTGGTCTTTGAGCCACGCCGCCCGGTAGGTGAGGTTGCGGGCGGTGTCGGCCATCACCGCCATGTCGGCGCAGGCGAAAGCCACCGCCTGGTTCGCTCCGATGACCCGACCGAAGGCGTTGCGTTCCTGGGCGTAGCGGACACTCTCCTCCAGACAACACTGGATCACCCCCACAGCCAGAGCCGAAATGGCCACTCGGCCCTCGTCGAGGATCGACAAGAAGTTGGCGAACCCTCGGCCCTGCTGCCCCAGGAGGTGATCAGCGGGAACCCGGCAGTCGCTGAACGCCAGACCGTGCGTGTCCGAGGCGTGCCAGCCCATCTTGCGATAGGGCGGCTGCACCTCTAACCCAGGGGTCCCGGCCGGCACCACGATGGCGCTGATCTCGGGCACACCGGAGCCAGCGGGATCGGTACGGGCAGTGATGGTGACCAACGACGTGATGTCAGTGCCCGAGTTGGTGATGAACGCTTTCTCGCCGTTGATCACCCATTCTCCGGTGGCCTCGTCGGTCACCGCCCGGGTGCGGGTGCCTCCGGCGTCGCTGCCAGCATCTGGTTCGGTCAGCCCGAAGCCGCCCAGGGCCCGGCCCGCGCACAGGTCAGGTAGCCACCGCTCCCGCTGCTCTTCGGTACCGAACTGGAAGATCGGGTTGGCGCCAAGGCCGACTCCGGCCTCCAGAGTGATGGCCATCGACTGGTCGACCCGGGCGATCTCCTCGATCGCCACGCACAAGGTCAGGAAGTCGCTGTCCGAGCCGCCGTAACGGGCCGGGAACGGGAGCCCGAACAGGCCCAGATCTCCCATGGCCATGACCACGTCAGTCGGAAACCGGTGCTCACGATCCCATTCCTCGGCGTGGGGGGCGATCTCACGGTCGGCGAAGTCCCGGACCACGGCCCGGAAGGCCTCGGTCTCGGCTGGCAGGTCGAAATCCATTCGACGATCGTAGGGAGCCCGGTGGTCCGTCGGCCTCCTATGCTCCGTACTGTGCCCCGTCACCCCGATCGCCCACCCGACCTGGCCGTGGTGGGAGACCGGCTTCTGACCGACTGCCGCGACGTGACCAGCGACCTCGGCGCCCTCGACAGTTCCGGGCAGTGGGCGGTGGTCCTCCCCTACGCGGGGGAGCCGGTGTGTGCCCGATTCGATCGGGTACGACCGGCCCGCCCGTGGACCGGTCGACCATGGGTGGGAGTGCCCACCGATTCGTGGACCAGTTCGTTGAGCCAGCACGAGTTCGAGACCGGGGTACGCACCATTCGTGCTGCCATCGCCAGGGGCGACGTGTACCAGGTCAATCTGACACGCGTGCTGTCGGCACCATTACCCCCCGAAGCAGATGTAGCCGCCCTGGGGGCCGCTCTGGCCGCCGGCAACCCAGCCCCGTTCGCGGCGGTAGTGCGCCTGGTCGATCACGGTGTCCAGGTGGCTTCGGCGTCTCCCGAGCGCTTCCTCGAACGCGACGGGAGCCGGGTCTGGTCGTCACCGATCAAAGGAACCGCCGCCAGCGCCGGGGAGTTTCTGCCCAAGGACCGAGCTGAGAACGTGATGATCGTGGATCTGGTCCGCAACGACCTGGGTCGGGTCTGCGACTGGGGCACGGTTAGCGTGCCCGGCCTGTGCGAGGTAGAACCCCATCCCGGTCTGGTTCACCTGGTGTCCACCGTCGAAGGACGCCTCCGCAACGGTTCAGGATGGGCCGATGCCATCGGCGCCACCTTCCCACCCGGCTCGGTCACCGGCGCTCCGAAGGTGGCGGCCCTGGAACACATTGCCGCACTCGAACCGGTGTCGCGTCAGGTGTACTGCGGAGCGGTCGGCTGGGTTGACGCCGACACCGGGCGCGGCGCGCTGAACGTGGCGATCCGGACGTTCTGGTTCGACGACGATCAGATCCGTTTCGGTACCGGTGGGGGGATCACCTGGGACTCCGATCCCGCCGGCGAGTGGAACGAGACCGAACTCAAGGCCCGGCGTCTGTTGACCGTGGCCGCCGGCCCGTTGACCGCACCCGCTACCGGCAGTGTGACCCGGTGACGGAGACCAACGAACCCCGGACCGGGCCGGTTACTCGCTGGTGGCAGCAACCAACCCTGTTGGTTCCCGGGGTGGTAGGGGTCGGGTTCTTCCTCATCGGACTGGCCCAACTGTTGACAACCTGGCATCCGAATGGCGACTGGGCCGTCGCCGAGTTGGTGATTCGCCACACCCGCCGGGTAGTACCCCTGTCGGGTCCGTACTCGGCCGCCCGGGGCTACAACCACCCACTTCCACTGGTGTACGCCATCCAGTGGCTGCCCTATCACCTGTTCGGTCAGCGGTCCTCGGCTGGGCTCGCCACCGCCATCTGGTGGAACGGTGCGTGGTTGACCTTCCTGTCGTGGATGCTGACCCGCCTGCGGGCCCCATGGCTGGCAGTGGCGGTACTGGCGGGGGTCGTGGTCATGTCGGCCCGAACGCCGTCGGCATCGCTGGTGCTCCCGTGGAATCCGTCGCTGGGACTGCTCCCAGGGGTGGTGTTGGTGTTCGTCGCCTGGCGGGTGGCTCTCGGCAGCTCTCGCCTGCTTCCACTGGCAACCGGCCTGAGTATCTGGTGTGTCGGCGCCCACCTGGGATTTGCACCCATGGTGGTACCGATGGTTGGACTGTCGTTGATCGGTCTGGTCTGGACCGTCGGACGCCGCCACGGGCGAACCGGCCTGACCGGGCTGGGCCGTCCGGTGGTGGCGTCGGTGGCGGTAGCCGCGGTGCTGGTGTCTCCCATGGTTTGGGATCTGACGCGCAACGGGGCTGACAGCAACCCGGTGCACATCGTGCAGAATGGCCGCCCCGATCCAACGGTTGCGACGGTTCCCCGATCGGAGCTGATCAAGATCGTGAGGGCCGAGCTGGCAATTCCACCGGCGTGGGCTCGGACCGAGCCTCCCTACGATTTCATGTTGCTGGTTCGTCCGCCCTGGGTTCCCTGGCTGGCCGCGGTCGGTCTGGTGGTTGGGGCGGCGGCCTGGCGACGCCGAGCCCACGATGAGTTGGTGGGCATGGGACTGTCTCTGGCCGGGATGGCAGGCGGTGTGGCCGGACTGGCATCCATCGAGGTGGGCGCGATCCAGCCGTGGTATCTGCTGCCGGCCCACGCCGCCGCCCTGGCCTGGACGGCCACAACTGTTTGGTCCGCTGGCCGGTCGATCCATGAGTTCGTTCCGTCTCGGGGGTCAACTCGCGCCACCGGTGAACCCACCGTCACCACCCCGACCCGGCTGAACGTGGCACTACTGCCAGCGGCAACCGCCGCCGTACTGATGGTCCTACTGGTGCCGACCTTGCGCACCGACCTTCTGACGCCGCCCACCTGGCAGCAGGTGGAGACCCTGGTGGAGGCGGCCCGCGACGAACTGGATCCGGGATCGACGGTTCTGCTTCGCGGTCCGGTGAACTTCGACGGTTTCTACACCGCCGCGATTGCCCTGGAACTGGACCGTTCTGGCTTCGATGTACGAGTGCCCGACGAACACCTGTACATCTTCACCGAGGCCATGAGACTGCCTCCTGACGCCGACGCGACGGACCTGATGGTTCAGTTGTCGAGCGGCCCAGCCCAGGCGCCAGCTCCCGGTGCACAGATGTTGGCCGAAGCCCCGATCGAACGACTTCTCTACGCCGAAGCAGACCGAGTGTCGCTGTGGCTTGTGCCCGACTGATACCGGGCCCCGTACAGTTGAATCGGCTCGACAGGCGCGGTGCATGCCGATGGGAGAGGGTGAATTTGTCATGACCACCTGGGTGTGGCTGGACGGACAGGTGAGAACCGCCGATCGCGCTCGCCTGTCGGCCACCGACCGGGGCCTGCTCGCCGGCTACGGAGTGTTCGAGACCATCACCATGGTCGGCTCCCAACCATTCGCTCTCACCCGTCACCTCCAGCGCCTGCGGGCATCGGCGGCCGTTGTGCACATCGCGGTGCCGTGGTCCGATGACGACCTGCGCGCAGCATGCGCCGCGACCGTGGACGCTGCCACCGCCGACGACAAGGCCCACGGGGTCGCCGGCGAGCGCCAGGTACGGGTCACCATCACCGCAGGACCCGCTCCGTCGTCCGACGGCACCCCATCACAACCCACCCTTGTGGTGACGGTCTCGCCTCGACCTCCTCACCGCCCGACAGCGACGGTCACCATGAGCCCGTGGCCGGTCAACCACCGCAGTCCGCTGGTGGGCGCCAAGACCACCTCGCGTCTGGAGTTGACCCTCGCCCATCGCTACGCCGGCTCGGTTGGCGCCGACGAGGCGGTGAGCGTGAACACCGACGACGTGCTGGTAGAAGGATCGGCGTCCAACCTGTTCGTGGTGGTGGCCGGTCGACTGTCGACTCCTGCTCTGTCCACTGGCTGCCTTCCCGGTGTCACCCGGGCGCTGGTGTGCGAGCTCGTGGATGTAGCAGAACGCGACGACCTGACAGTGAGCGATCTCCACCTGGCATCCGAGGCGTTCCTCACCTCGACCAATCGTGGCATCCAGCCGATCACCTCGGTCGACGGCTCCCCCATGCGAACCGCTCCCGGTCCGCTCACCGCCCAGGCCATGGCCGCCCTGGATCAGTTGAAGGCCTCCTCCCTGGATCCCTGACCCGATCAACTGCCCCTGGGCAGACCGGCACAGCGTTCCAAGGCAGCTCGGAACTGACCCGAACGGGTGCTCCAGTTGCCGATCCGCTCGGGTGTGGCCGCCGCTGGTGAGAACAGAATCGCCCCCCTGCCTCCGAGGTGGCCCACCGCTCGGGCAACTCCGTCTTCGACCGAGTCGACCCGGGCGAGCAACTCCAGGCGGCATCGCGCCACCAGCTCGGGACCGGTGTCGGGTAGGGCCACCGCCCAGAGTCGGCCAGAAGCCCACCGGGCCACCTCATCGACCAGCGGCTGGGGGTCGACCTCGCGTTCGCGGCCGCCGACCAACACCACCGTCGGCTGATCCAGCCCTCTCAGCCAAGCCAGGGCGGCGGCGGTGGCCGACGGGTTGGATGCCAGGGCGTCGTCGTAGCAGAACAGGTTGGCGGGACCGTCGCAGCGATCGAGACGCCCCGGCAGCGAGGTTGATGCTGCCTCCAATACCGCTTCTTCGCTGGCGTCAGGTCCGCCGAGGCGGTGCACCACCTCGGCGGCCAAGGCGGCGTTGAGCACCCGGTGTCGAGGGACCTCCGGCGGCGATGATGGTGCGGCCACGACTACCGGCTCGATTCCCATCTTCAGCAGCGCCGCCCGAGCAGCCTCGGATTCCTCGGGGACCAGGACCGCCGACGCTGTTCCTCCCTCGTTGCGGAACAGCCGGAGCTTGTCGGCGACGTAACGGTCGAGACCGCCATGCCACGACAGGTGGTCCTGAGCCAGCGAGGTGAGTACTCCCAGATCGGGTACGTGGTGGACATCGGCCGCCTGGTAGCTGGAAACCTCCAGAACCACCATCGGGGCTTCGTGATCCCAATCGGAGCCCAACACCGGTGGTCCCAGGTTTCCTGCCACTCCCACCCGGAGCCCGGCGGTGGCCGCCAGATGTCCCACCAAAGACACAGTGGTGGACTTCCCCTTGGTTCCGGTGACCCCCACCACTGTGTGATCGGGTCCGTGAGTTCCCAACCACAGGTCCATCGGTGTGGTCACCTCGACCCCGGCTCCATCGGCGGCCACCAGTTCCGGACGGTACCGGGGGACCCCGGGCGAGCGCACCAGGATCTCGGCCCAGCGCGCAGCGTCAGCCATGGACAACCGAGGCACACCCTCCAAACCGGGGGGCGGACGGTCACTGGCACCCTCGATGACCAGCCTCACCTCTGACGGTCCCGCTGCCAACAGCGCAGGCACCGCGGCCGACACATCAGCCCCCGCTCCCAACACGGCCACCCGACGTCCGGCCAACCGCGACAGCTTCATCGACCAGATTCCCCTGCCGCGTCGGTGCTGGTCGAACGCCGGACCTCGGGGCCGGTTGCCAGGTTCCCCACCACTGGGGCCAAGTCAGCGACCCGCTGGCGATAGCGGGCCGGCAGCCGGTCGAGGTCACCGAATTCCAGCAGATCGCCGTAGGAGATCCCGGCCTCGCTGAGTACCGCCTCGGCTTCGGGGGCCAGCTCGCGGATCACCACCTGGGATGCCCATCTGGGCTGACGGCTCAACAAGACCACAGCAGCCGCTGACTCGTGGCGCTCACCGACGCAGTCAAACGGCTTGGCGTCAGACCACAGCTCACGAACTGCGTCCAGGTGGTCGGTCCGGTCCAACAGGGCCCCGCCGTACTGGGCGGCAATCGACTCGGGGGAGCTGGCCGGGGCCAGCATCAGCGCGGTGAACAGACACTTGGCACATGATCCGCAGGCCCGCTGAGTTCGGCTGGCCTCGTTCTCGTTCCAGGTGGTGAACACGCGGTTGCACGACACGATGTGGGGGGCCAGACCCCGTTCGGCGACCGCCGCTCCGATGGCCAACTCGGTCAGTGGGCGAAGCAGCGAGAACCACCGGACCCCGGTGGCCTCGAACACCGTCGCCAACAGCCGCTCGGCCTCCGAGGACTTGGAGTACTGGTGATTGACCGCCACCCCGTCGCTGGTGACCAGACTGGGTTCATCGGCCGAACGCTCGATGCCCATGATGACCTCACCCGATCCCAGAGCCACCGCGGTCAGCACCGCCACCGCCGAGGTCACCGCGGTAACCGGAACATGGCCGTTGGTGGCTCCAGCCGCCACCAGATCCCGTAGCCGAGGGTCGAGACGTCGGTGGACCTCCAACAGTGGCCGGCCCAGCTGGTCGGCCAGGTGACGCTGGGCGCCCACTGGATTGACTGCCAGAAGGCGTCCGTCGGGTATCAGGTCGGCCACCAGGGCCGAATCCTTCCCGCCACCCACCGGTATCAGCGGAGGTGTCGAACCGGGAGGCTGCTCCACCACCTCGACCTCGTCTGGCTCCCCGGCTTCGGGCGGCGACACGAACTGCACGGGCAGCTCGCCGGCTTCCTCCACCAGGTCCACGGGTAACGGCACCGCGATGTCGTTGCGGTACGCCAGCTCTCTCAAACCCTGGTCGTAGAGGGCGACCATCAGGTTCCGTTCGGCGGGGTTCAGCGGTGGAACCACCAGCGGGGCGGGGACCACGCACTTGTAGTAGGAGACCCCGGCAGCCAGGTGCAGAATCCGTATGGCGGCTCGCGCCCGAGCCGAATCGGCCAGGCCCACCGGTAGCTCGACCTGTTCAGTGAGCACCAGTGCTCCATCGGGCCCCACCAGTCGATAGGGCAGACGAACGACCGCCCGACCGTCGCGGTGCTCCACCTGAGGGGCGAGGAACTCGAACGGCCCGGCAAAGCTGGGCGATGGCGACGGTGCGGTCACCGGAACTGATTACTCCGTGGGGTCAGGTGGGCAGCCCACGCTACCGCCGCTCCGCTCGATTGCCCGCGCTCACAGCGAGCTCTCGACATGGGCAAGGATTGTGATCACACACCAGCCTCCCGATGAGAGCCGATGACCAGAACCCGCCACCGCTCGCTTACGACCGCCGTCATCACCATGGTCGTAGCAGCACTGCTGGCAGCCGGATGCAGCCGGACCAGCACCAGCGAGCCCCCGGCGACCACCTCAGGTTCTGACTCGTCGCCCCGCAACCCCGCGGTTGAACGACCCGATGACGAGATCGCCATCGAGGTGGTCTCCAGCCAGCCCGACCGGGTGACGGGATCCGAGGCGATGATCCGGGTTACGCCACCGCGTGGTCAATCAGTCGAGAACCTCCGGGTGATGCTGGAAGATCGGGACGTGACCAGCCAGCTCACCCCCGGAGACGGAGCGCTACAGGGGGTGGTCGAAGGCTTCGTGGAGGGAACCAACACCCTCACCGCCGTTCTCGACCGCTGGACCTCGACCCAACGGGTCCGGGCGTGGCCCACCACCGGACCGATGATCTCGGGCCCGCACACCACCCTGCTGGTGTGTTCGACGGAGGACCACGGACTGGGTGAGCCCACCGACGACAACTGCTCGGCACCCACCCGGGTGTGGTGGCGGTACGTGGACGCCGGTGGTTCCCTGCACGACCTCGATGACCCCGGCAACCTTCCACCCGACGTGGCCCGGGTGAGCTTCGAATCCGACGGCGGCCGCTACGAGGGCCCGTTCGTGATCCGCCACGAACGGGGTGTGGTCAACCGGTCCATCTATGACATCGTCACCATCGAGCCCGATCCCGCCCGTGCCGGCGACCTCGACCGGACTCCGACCCCCTTCGGTCTGGTCATCCCATCGACTCGACTGGTGTACCGCTTCGGCGCGGGGTGTGGATTCACACGCGGCCAGGGCCGAGCCACCGTCGATCCCGAAGAGGTCGGGCTGCTGGCCCGGGGCTACTCACTGGCCACCGCCACCTTCAACACCGGTGCGGTGCAGTGCAATGACGTGGTATCGGCCGAAACGGCGATGATGGTGAAAGAGCGCTACATCGAGCGCTTCGGTCCACCCCGCGCCACCATCGGCCAGGGGTTCAGTGGTGGCGCCATGCAGGTCCACCTGATCACCCAGAACTATCCCGGACTGCTCGACGGTGCGGTGGCGGTGGAGGGGTTTCCAGATGCGGTGACCGTGCTCAACGGAGCGGCCGACTGCCTGGCCCTTCAGCGGTGGTTCTCGACCCCGGCCGGGTCGGCGCTGTCAGCCGATCAGCGGGCCGCGGTCTCCGGGTTGGCGACCTCCACCACTTGTGAAGGGTGGGAGCACACTCTCGGATCTTTCCTGGACCCCACGGCGGGCTGTGACCCGGGCATCAAGGCCTCCGACCGCTACAACGCCGACACCAACCCAACTGGTGTGCGATGCAGTGTGTACGACGCCGCGGTGAACATCTACGGAACCGACTCCCAGACCGGGACAACCCTCAGACCGCTCGACAACGTCGGTGTTCAGTACGGGCTGGCCGCCCTCAACGAGGGGAAAATCACCTTCGAGCAGTTCGTGGCACTCAACCGCGACATCGGCGGATTCGATGCGGACGGACAGCCCCAGAGGGAGCGTCACGAGGCCTCGCCCGATGCCCTGTCCGCCGCCTATGAGACCGGCCGGGTCTCGGCGGGTGTGGGCGACCAGAACTCGGTGCCGATCATCGAGGTCGACATCTGGAACGACCCGACCGGCGACGTCCATGACCACGTTCGACCGTTCACGCTGCGTGACCGCATCACGTTCGGAGCATCTCCGGCGTTGGCCCCCGGTATCCAGATCTGGACCCGCCAACCACCGTCGGCACAGGCCGCCCAGGCCAACACCTACATCGCCACCGTGACGACCGAGGCCATAGATGCGGTGGCCGACTGGCTGGATGCCCTGGAGGACAGTCGCCTACCGCGCGACGAGGCCTTGGCCGACACCCGACCTGTCGAGGCCGCGGACAACTGCCTGGTCCCGGGATCCACTGAGCCGACCCGCGGCCTGCACGTATGGGATGAACCAGGGCCCTGCCTGCGCAACTTTCCGTCATCGGGAACTCCCCGTATCGCGGCTGGGGCTCCTCTGGCCGACGACGTGATCAAGTGCCAGCTGAAGGCGATCGACCCCGAGGACTATGAGGCCGGATTGACCAACCAGCAGTACGAGCAGCTGCTCGAGATCTTCCCCCGCGGGGTGTGCGACTGGACCAGCCCCGGGGCCGGCCAGGTGGCCCCCTCCATGCCCGACCGGACCTTCGAGGACGTAGTCACCCCCGAACAGCTGGCCTGAGGCCACCAAGCGGGCTACGACATCACCGATCCCGCAGGTGGACCACGTCTCCCACCGCCACCGTGCGCCGCTCTCCTTCGAGGGTTTCGATCACCAGATGCCCCTCGGCGGTCACGTCCACCGCCGTACCCTCCAGATCATCGGCGCCCAGATCGACCCGTACCCGGCGACCCAGAGTCGCCGAGCGATCCCGCCACCGATCCAATATCCGGGTTGATCCATCCTCGGCCAGTAGCTGGCCGTAGAGATCGTCCAGAGCGGCCATCAGAGCGACCAGCAAGTCGACCTTGTCGGGTGTGCTCCCGAACCCCACCACCTCATCGAGCGCCACCGCGGTGGCCGCCAACTCGTCGGGGAAGCCTCCACCCCAAGCGACATTGACCCCGATGCCCGCCGCCACCGCCACCCGCTGGCCGGCCGCCGGGGGGCGCCATCCCGATGCCGCCGCCGTACCCGGAGGCCACTCGGCTTCGGCCAGGATGCCCGCCAGCTTGCGATCTGGACCCGTCCCGTCGCCGGGCCAGACCAGGTCGTTCGGCCACTTGAGACCCACGGTCGCTCCGGTCAGCCCAACGATGGCCTCGACGGCCGCCAGCCCCAGAGCGGCAGTGGCCAGCCCTGCCACCGTCGCTGGCGGACGAAGCACCACGGTGCACAACAGGGAGGCATCGGCTGGAGCCTCCCAGCTTCGGCCCCGCCGACCGCGCCCGGCCTCCTGATGATCGGCGACCACCACTATCCCCTCTGGCTCACCCCCTCGGATCAGCTCCAGGGCATCAGCATTGGTGGATCCCGTGGTGGCCATCCAGCGAACATCTCCGAAGCGGGTTCCTGCCAGTGCCCGTCGGGCCCGTTCCTGGCGCCCCGAGGCGCGGATCAACGCATCAGCAGTCGGAGCAGAATCGTCGTCGACGGTCACACCCCGGCAGTGAAGCACACGCAACGCCGGGTCGTGACCGCCATTGGACAGCCGCCGCGACCGGGTGGGCGTGTCGGTGCCGCGACGCGCCGACTAGACATTCCCCTCGTGCTCTCCAAGATTCTGATCGCCAATCGGGGCGAGATCGCCGTCCGTGTCATCCGTGCCTGCCAGGAGCTGGGTATCGCCACTGTGGCGGTGTACTCGGACCTGGATCGCAACGCCCTGCACGTGCGCCTCGCCGATGAGGCCTACTCGTTGGGCGGGCAGACGGCCGCCGAGAGCTACCTGAACACCGAGAAGATCCTCGAGGTCATCGAGCGGTCCGGAGCCGACGGAGTGCACCCCGGCTACGGGTTCTTCTCCGAGAACACCGACTTCGCCCGGGCCATCACCCAACGGGGGGTGACCTTCATCGGCCCGCCGCCCGAGGCCATCGAGGTCATGGGCGACAAGGTCTCCAGCCGTATCGCCGCCGAGAAGGCCGGCGTCTCGGGCGTGCCGGGTACCAGCGAGTTCTTGACCTCGGGCGACGAGGTGGTGGCCTTCGGCAATGCCCACGGCTGGCCGGTGGCCATCAAGGCCGCCTATGGCGGCGGGGGACGTGGCATGCGCGTGGTCAACAGCGCTGAGGAAGCCCACGAAGCCCTCGCCTCGGCCCAATCCGAGGCGCTGAAGGGCTTCGGGCGAGACGAGTGCTACGTCGAGCGCTACCTCACCAAGCCTCGCCACGTAGAGATGCAGATCATCGCCGACCAGCACGGCAACTGCGTGTGGGTGGGAGAGCGCGACTGTTCTGTCCAGCGTCGCCACCAGAAGCTCATCGAGGAGTCACCAGCGCCGGCCTTCCCCGAGGAGACCCGCCGGGCCATGGGCGAGGCCGCGGTCCGGGTGTCTCAGGCGTGCGGCTACACCAACGCGGGCACCGTCGAGTTCCTGTTCCAAGACGGCGAGTTCTACTTCCTGGAGATGAACACCCGCCTCCAGGTGGAGCATCCGGTCACCGAGATGGTCACCGGAATCGATCTGGTACGTGAGCAGATCCGAGTGGCCTCGGGCGAGAAGCTGTCGTTCACCCAGGACGACATCGAGCGTCGCGGCTGGGCCATCGAGGTCCGCGTGAACGCTGAGAACCCCTCGGGAGGGTCGTTCCTGCCCGCCCCCGGCCGCATCGAGAAGCTGGTCGCCCCCCAGGGGTTCGGCACCCGCTGGGATGGCGGCTACGAGTCCGGCGACGAGGTCAGCCAGTTCTACGACAACCTGGTCGGAAAGCTGATCGTCTGGGGCTCTGACCGTCCCACCGCCATCGGTCGCCTCAAGCGGGCCATACGCGAGTTCGTGATCGACGGGATCGACACCACCCTGCCCGCACAGCTCGTGATCCTCGACCACCCTGACTTCGTGGCCGGCGAGCACTCCACCAACTGGGTGGAGAGCGGGGCTCTGGACCTGAGCGGGGTCACGGGTCGACTGGGTGCCGCCGAGCCCGATGCCGAATCGTCAGCCGACGGTGGAGAGCCCGAGGCCCGTATCC
>CAUJFC010000100.1 GCA_963169755.1 Actinomycetota bacterium
GGATCGGCTGGAGTGAATCCGAACACCCGCCCGTAGAACCACAGCTCGGCCTCCAGCGCCCGGATCAGGGTCTCGGCCCTACGGAATCCGTGCTGCTCTCCCTCGAACAGCAGGTAGGCGTGGGGCACTCCCCGCTGAGCCAGTGCCGAGACAATCGACTCGGCCTGAGCCGGGGGAACCACCGGATCCTCCGCCCCGTGGAGGACCAGAACCGGTCGGTTGAATCCCTCGGTGTGATGCATCGGGGATCGGTCGGCGTAGACGTCGGCCGATGCCGGCCACGGTCCCACCAGACTGTCGAGGTAGCGGCTCTCGAACTTGTGGGTGTCCTGGGCCAGCACCGCCAGGTCGGCCACCCCGTACAGACTGGTTCCGGCCGCGAAGGTGTCGTGGAAACAGAGCGCCGCCAAGGTGGTGAACCCGCCGGCCGACCCGCCGCGGATGGCAAGGCGTTCGGGGTCCACCAGCCCGATCTCAGCCAGATACCGGGCGGCGGCCACCGCGTCGGCCACGTCGACCATTCCCCATGCCCCCTTGAGCTGTTCACGGAAGGGCCGTCCGTAGCCGGTGGATCCGCCGTGGTTCACGTCCATCACCGCCACTCCCCGACTGGTCCAGAACTGCTTGGCCAGATCCAGGCGGTGACGGGCCGCCGAGGTGGGGCCACCGTGGATGGTGACGATCAGGGGAGGTAGCTCATCGGCAGGGCCGACCACCTCGGGACTGGTAGGCGGGTAGAACAGGCCGTGCGCCACCCGACCGGCGATGATCGACGGGAACGTGACGTGGCGTGGGACCGAGATCCACTCAGCATCGAGGGGTGGGGCAACCGAACCGCTGAGTGCAACCGGCACCGCTCCGATCGCGGCCGCCTCTCCCGACCGGGGTGTACCGGCCGGCAGGACCAGTCGGTACACCGTCGGCTGGCGCCGCGGGGTGGCCGCCACCACCACCACCGAGCCCGGGTCCGGACCGGCCACCACCTGACTCACCTCGGTGAAACCGACCTCGAGCGGGGCCAGTGACCCGTCGGGTTCGATCACCGCCAGTCCGGTCGCACCGTCTCGGGTCAACGAGACCACGAACCGTCCCGGCTCGACCTCGGCCCACCAGCGCAGACCTCCGACCCACAGCGGGCCGCCGATCTCAACAGTGAGGGAAGGATCGGCAACGATCGGCTGAGAGCGCGCTCGGGCACTCACCCCGTCCCAGGTTCCACCGTCACGGCCGTCACCGTCGAGTACGGAAGAGGGCATTCGCCACGGTGTCCACCAGCCGTTTCGGTCGGTGCAGAACACCAGGTCTCCGTTGACGGTGAACATCGGCTGCACCACCGACTCTCCGACGCCGCCGGCCACCGTGGCCACCCACGCCACCTCCACTGGGGCTCCGGACTGGTCGCGCAGTAGTCGCCCCACCATGGCCTCGGTGGCGTCCCACGGCATGTGGGGGTGGTCCCACTGCAACCAGGCCAGGCGGCCGTTGGCCACCGCTGGGCAGTGAACGAAGTCCGGTCCCGAGACCAGCACTCGGATCCGGGAAGGGTCGGTGGCCGCGGAGCCATCGGCCGGCACCGCCACCAGTTCGTGCACCGGTTCGTGCGCCGCCTCCGAGGCACCAGCGTCCAGATCCGCCGCCGGGCCGTCGGGCTCGAGATGGCGCTCGCGGGCACAGACCAGCCAGGCGTCATCCACCCAGGTCGGCTCGCTCCACCGGAACCCTCGCGCCACCAGCGGCTCGGGGGTGAGCGCCCGAGGTTCGACCCCGGGTGCGGTCAGGTACATCCGCTGGTCGGCCCAGTCGACGAACACCACCCTGCCGTCGCTCACCGACCAGCCACCACCTCCGTACTCGAGATACCCGGTGCGGGCGTTCCAGAGCCGGCCGTGGCCGTCGGGGTCAGGCGGCGGGAACAAGTCGGACACCACCCCGTCTCTGTCCCGGTGGACCAGTTGGGTGCGTCCTCCCTCCTGGGGACGCTGTTCGCTCCACCAGATGACATCACCATCGACCCGAACCTCGCCGACGGCGTTGGCCCCCTCCACCAACCGGTCGGCGGTCAGGGGCGAGGGCCAGGCCCCGTAGGGAACGACCCGACGATCGCTGGGTGCGATACCCACCCGCTCAGCGGTCGAGCAGATCGGCGATCCGGGCGATCCCCTCGCCCAGGTCATCATCGCCCAGGGCGAACGACAGCCGGGCGTAACCCGGTGCCGCAAAGGCTTCACCCGGGACGATGGCCACCTTCGCCTCTTCCAGAATCAGATCGGCCAGTTCCAGAGTCGAGCTCACCGTGCGCCCGGCCACCGGCCGTTCCAGAATCGCCCTGAACGACGGGAAGGCGTAGAACGCTCCCTCGGGCTCCAGACAGGTGACACCAGGAATGGCGCTGAGGGCAGCGTGCATGGCCACCCGCCGCCGATCGAAGGCCTGACGGAAGCGGGCCACATCCTCCAGGCCACCGGTGAGGGCGGCGAGGGCGGCGCGCTGGGAGACGTTGGCCACGTTGGAGGTCTCGTGGCTCTGGAGGTTGGTGGCGCCCTTGATGATGTCGGCGGGC
>CAUJFC010000101.1 GCA_963169755.1 Actinomycetota bacterium
ACGAAGGCCTCACCGGCCGCGGTCAGCGAGACCGTGCGACCCAGTCGGTGGAACAGGGGTGTACCCAGCTCGCGCTCCAGAGCGGCCACCGCCTGGGACAGAGCGGGTTGACTGACTGGGATAGAGGCGGCCGCCGCCGTGAAGCTCCCGTGATCCACCACTGCCACCACGTACGACGCCTGCCGTAGATCCATAGGTTCATCTTATGGATGGACCTGGTTGGCTCGGAGCGGTGTCACCGAGGGCTCGGCACCAGAGAATGCTTGCACCGAACGCCTGTTCGAAATAACATCACTGTCGTTCCGACAGCTTCGTTGTCAGACCCCATCCGTACGGTCTGTTCAGCCTCGCTGCAACCGTCGCAGACGATCTCAGCACTCCGCCCGAATGGCATTCGAAAGGAACGAACAGATGGCAATGGAGCAGAAGGAAAAGGCTCTCGATCTAGCCCTGGCGGGTATCGAGAAGCAGTTCGGCAAGGGCTCGGTCATGAAGATGGGCGAGAAGGGCTCCATGGCCGTCGGTGTCATTCCAACCGGTGCCCTGGCCCTCGATCTGGCCCTCGGGGTCGGCGGTCTCCCCCGGGGAAGGGTGGTCGAGATCTACGGTCCGGAGTCATCGGGCAAGTCCACCCTGGCCATGCACGTGGTGGCCGAGGCCCAGCGCAACGGTGGCATCTGCGCCTACATAGATGCCGAGCACGCCATGGACCCCGTCTATGCCAAGGCTCTTGGTGTCGACATCGACGGTCTCTACATCTCCCAGCCCGACACCGGTGAGCAGGCGTTGGAGATCGCCGACATGCTGGTCCGCTCAGGTGCGCTCGACGTGGTGGTGATCGACTCGGTGGCGGCCCTCACTCCCCGGGCCGAGATCGAGGGTGAGATGGGAGACAGTCATGTCGGTCTCCAGGCTCGGCTGATGTCGCAGGCCCTGCGCAAGCTCACCGCCAACCTCAACAAGACCGACACCATCTGCATCTTCATCAACCAGCTCCGCGAAAAGATCGGAGTCATGTTCGGCTCGCCGGAGACCACGCCGGGAGGGCGGGCACTCAAGTTCTATTCGTCGGTCCGTCTCGACATCCGGCGGATCGAGTCCATCAAGGACGGGGTCGAGGTTGTGGGCAACCGCACCCGGGTGAAGGTGGTCAAGAACAAGGTGGCGCCGCCGTTCCGTCAGGCCGAGTTCGACATCATGTACGGCAGAGGCATCAGCCGTGAAGGATCGTTGCTCGACATCGGTGTCGACCTGGGCTTCGTCAAGAAGTCAGGAGCTTGGTACACCTACGAAGGCGAGCAACTCGGCCAGGGCCGCGAGAACGCCAAGACGTTCCTCAAGGAGAACCCCGAGATCATGGTGGAGATATCCGATCGCATCCTTCAACAGGTGGGGATCGGTGCCGGCGCCGACGGTGAGGCCGAGGGAGACGACGTCATGACCGACGCTGACGATCTCCCGATCAGCCTGGACTGACTGCCTCGTCTCGCCCTGCCTCGTCTCGCCGTTCAGGCGAGGCGGCAGGCCGAGATGAGACCATTGTGCATGATCTCGGCCAGGCGCTTCTGGCCGGCGGCGTTGGGATGGATCCCGTCAGCTTGTAGGTACCGAGTCGGCGGAGCGTCCTCGATGGTGGCCTGCCACGTCGTGACCAGATGCAGGTTCGGGTGGCTGGCTACCAACGCCGCCAGCCGCTGATTCCAGCGTTGGGCCAGCGCTGGGTCGAACGGGGGGAGAGGAGGGTTGGCGTCTTCGGTGGTGGGAGCCTTGCCGCCGGGTCGGGTTGGGATGGTCAACCAGATGGCGCAACGGAACTTCGCCGACAGCGTCACCATGGTTTCCAGATCCCGATGGCTGGTGCTTTCGGTCCACACGTCGTTGTATCCGACCAGAAAGATCGCTCGGTCCAGTCGGTCGTCTTCACCGGTGCGTGAGGACATGTCCTTCTGTACCAAGGGCAGAAGGTCGGTCGAGCGGTATCCCGGCCGGGCGATCGGGTCCAGGGTGGTATCGGGCCCGAACTGGCTCATCAGCTGCTGGTAGCTCATGTAGGTGACCGAGTCGCCCACGATCAGCACGTTCCTCGGCGTGCGGGGCCACAACAGGTAGGCCATGAGTACCACCATGGCCACAGTGGTCATCGCCGTGGCAATCAGCAGCCCGCGGCGGCCGCCGTCGGGGCGCTCGGGCTCGTCAGCCCTGGCCCCTTCGGAGTTCTGCGAGCTCTCCTCCCCGCCCGTCACGTTCCCAGTCAACCACGTCGTCGGTTCCGGTCCGAGGTATCGATGGGGTGTGGCAGGTTTGCCCCCGTAGACTTTCGGGGCCATGTCCGACGTATCCGACTCTGCAGCCGAGCCCCGTCGCTTCCTCATCCGCACCTTCGGGTGCCAGATGAACGAGCACGACAGTGAACGCATCGCCGGTTTGTTCGCGGCCGACGGAATGGTCGAAGCCACCAGCCAGGCCGACGCCGACGTCATCGTGCTCAACACCTGCTGCGTCCGCGAGAACGCCGACAACAAGCTCTACGGAACCCTCGGACACCTGAAATCCCTCAAAGATGAGCGACCCGGCCTCGAGATCGTGGTAGCGGGCTGTCTGGCCCAGAAGGACCAGCACTCGATCCAAGAGCGCGCCCCCTATGTGGACCTGGTCTTCGGCACCCACAACGTGCACCGAGCGGTCGATCTGCTTCACCGGGCCCGCCAGGAAGGACCGCTGACCGAGATACTCGAAGCCACGGTGGCCGAAGACACCGAGCTGTTCCCCTCTGCCATGCCACCCCGGCGCGAACTCGGCCATGCCGCCTGGGTGACCATCCAGATCGGCTGCGACAACTCCTGCGCCTTTTGCATCGTTCCAGCGGTGAGGGGCGAGGAGATCTCCCGGCCATTCGAACGTCTGGTCGACGAGGTCCGAGCGTTGGCTGCCGACGGTGTCACCGAAGTGACGCTGCTCGGTCAGAACGTCAACTCCTACGGTCGTGATCTGACCCTGGCGGCCCGACAAGCTGGCGACTCCACCGTCAAGGTGCGACCCCTGTTCGCAGATCTGCTGACGGCGGTGGGTGAGGTGCCCGGTATTCGACGGGTCCGCTACACCAGCCCCCATCCCAAGGATCTGCGGCCCGAAACCATCGCCGCCATGGCCCAGACCCCAGCGGTCTGTGAGCACCTCCACCTGCCTTTGCAGTCGGGTAGCGACCGGGTGCTGGCCGCTATGCACCGGGGCTACACCGCCGAGCGTTATCTGGAGCGGGTCGCCCGAGCCCGAGCCGAGATCGAGGACCTGGCCCTGACCACCGATCTGATCGTGGGATTCCCGGGCGAGACCGAGGCCGACTTCTCAGAGACCCTCGAGGTGGTGGCTGCGGCGGGCTACGACTCGGCCTACACCTTCATCTACTCACCCCGGCCCGGAACCGAAGCCGCCGAGATGGTCGATCAGTTCGTGGATCCAGCCGTGGTGGCCGATCGTTTCGACCGACTCAAGACGGTGGTCGAACGTTCGGCCCTTCAGCGTCACGAGGCTCGGATCGGTCGGGTGGAAGAGGTGGTGGTCGAGGGACCGTCGCGCAAGGACCCGTCTGTTCTCACCGGCCGGACCCGCCAGAACAAGCTGGTCCACTTCGCCAGCACCAAACCGATCCGGGTCGGTACCTACGCCGATGTCGAAGTGACCGGGGCGGCCCCTCACTTTCTACGGGGTCAGTTGGTGGAGGTGACCGCGCCGGCCACCCACCGCACCCGCATTCCGGTCGCCGCCGGCTGACCGGGCGGACCACCGCCAGGCTGCCCGCCGAGATGGTCGATCACCGAGTGGTTCCTCCGGGGATGGAACCCCTGGCCCTGGTGGGCACCACCGCCTCGGGTAAGTCGGCACTGGCCATGGAGCTGGCCCGTCAGCGAGGCGACCTGGAGTTGGTCTCGGTCGACTCGATGCAGGTGTATCGCGGTATGGACATCGGCACTGCCAAACCCAGCGCGGCCGAGCGCGCCGAGATCCCCCACCATGTGCTCGACCTCGTCGATCCGTGCGAACCGTTTGAGGTCCACTCCTTCCAGACCGCGGTCCGCGACGCGCTGTATGACATTGCCAGCCGGGGGCGACGAGCTCTGCTGGTTGGTGGTACTGGCCTGTACCTCCAGGCAGTGGTAGACGGGTTCGAGATCCCTGGGCGGTACCCCGAGGTGGCGGCCGAACTCGAAACCACACCCGACAACCAACTCGACACCATCGAGCTCCACCGTCGCCTGACCGAGCTGGACCCATTGGCGGCGTCGCGCATGGAGCCCACCAACCGACGTCGCGTCCTGCGAGCCCTGGAGGTCTGCATCGGCAGTGGTCGGCCGTTCTCCTCGTTCGGCCCGGGAATCGGGGCCCACCCGTCCACACCGGTGAGCTTGGTTGGTGTCCGCCTGCCGCAGCCGGTGGTGGCCGATCGGATCGAGCAGCGCTATCAGCATCAGATGGAAGCCGGGTTTCTCGACGAGGTCCGGCGCCTGCGGGCCGGTGCGGGCCTCAGCCGGACGGCCGCCCAGGCCCTGGGCTACCGCGAACTGCTGGCACACCTGGCAGCCGAAGCCGCCGGCAACCGCTCGCCGTCGCTGGAGGATGCCCTCGACGAGGCGGTCCGCCGAACCAGGGCTTTCGCCCGTCGCCAACGGGCCTGGTTCCGTCGTGACCCCCGCATCACTTGGCTGGACGCCGAGTCAGACCCCATGGCGGTGTTCGATCAGCTGATGGTGGTCGCTGACGGGGTCTGGGGATCGTCGGACCTCAGACGTTGATCCCAATCACCAGCTTGGGCTCATAGGGGGGAGCGAAGGTCATCACGTGGCGCTGTAGCTGACCGACCAGAGCCTCCTGATAGGCCAGCTTGCGAATCATGTAGGAGTGGGTCTCCTTGGGGTCCAAGTAAAGGTTGTAGAGCCGACCGTAGGGATACTTCTGGAGCGTGCCGCTGAACCCGCCAGGGCCGTGCACATCAGCATTGGCTTCGGGGCCGTCGCCCACGGCGTTGAGAACGAACTTGTACTCACCACAGCGCAGGGCCGAGAACGCCTGGCCCAACCAGTAATAGTGGTACTTGCGGTTGGATCGACCACCGGGGCTGAGCAGGAATGAGCTCTGGTCGATCCCGTCGATGAAGCGGTCATCGGGAACCGAACCCTCCAAACCTGCCAGCCCGAGCACGGTGGGCAGGATGTCGTTGAAGTCGAAGATCCCGTCGTTGACCTGACCCGGGTCGATCATCCCCGGCCAGGCCACCACCATGGGTACCCGGACCCCGCCCTCCCAGGTCGAGCCCTTGGCGCAACGGAAGGGCGTGTAGGCGGCGTCGGGCCAGGTCTCCATCTCGGGACCGTTGTCGGAGGTGACGATGATGATCGTGTCATCGAGCTGACCGGTCTCGGCCAGGGTGGACACCAGGCGACCCACGATGGTGTCGAGTTCGATGATGGTGTCCTTGTAGGGGTGGCGGGCCGGCGACGTGCCGAGGAACGACTCGTGGGGGTAGTTGTCGAAGTGGGCGCCGCGGGTGTTGTGGTACAGGAACCAGGGCCGGTCGCCGTCGGCCATGCGACGCAGGAAGTCCTCCGAGTAGGCGCACCAGCGCTGATCCAACTCGGACAGCACCGGAATGGTCACCTCCTCCACCTCGGTGAGCGGCTCGCCCCGCCGAGCGTGCACGAACGACTTGTTGAACGGCTGGTTGTTCACCCAGTCGGTCCGAGCCCGTGAATAGACGATCTCGGGGAAGAAGTACGGGTCACGCCACTCGGTGTACATGTCCGAGACCGACAGAAACCCGTAGAAGTCGTCGAACCCGACGTGTTGGGGTTGGGACTGCTGGTTCTCACCGAGGTGCCACTTGCCCACCGCCTGGGTGACGTAGCCGCCACTGGACAGCAGTTCAGCCAGCGTGACCTCACCCTCGAGCCCGCCACCCTCGCCGTACATCGGTGGCCGTTGCAGGCCGTGACGCATCGGCAACCGACCGGTCAGCATGGTGGCTCGCGACGGAGTGCAGGACGGCTCGGAGTAGGCCGAGGTCAGGCGCAGCCCCCGGGCCGCCAGGGCATCGATGTTGGGAGTGGGAGCGCCCACGGCAACCCCGCCGCCGTAGCAGCCGAAGTCACCCCACCCCACGTCGTCCATCAGGATCACCAAGACGTTGGGCCGTCGGGTCCCGTGGCGGTCGGTGAAGCTCTCCAGCCGGCGGACAGCTTCGGCTCGGTCAGCGTCGTGAACGAAGGCCGGCTCTCGGTTGTCGGCCACCTTGGTGGTGGCGGACGCGATCGGATCGAAATCGGTCATGGTGGGTCCCCTCGTGAACTGGTCGCCCAGTGCCCTCCCGGCGACTCGTCCGACCGTACCCTGGGTCGTCGGTCGTTGTTCGTAGTCTCCGGACAGTCGATCCGGCTGGCCTTGACCCAGAGGGGGTGTCAGATGACGAAGTCCCGTGAGATCGTCGGCTCCGAGTCAGCTCGGCGCCGATCACTGGGGATTCCCGACACCGCGACCGAGGTGGTGACCATCTGTGAGTCCACCCACTGGGATCCCAACTGGCTGATGCGAGCCGACACCTACCATCGCTGGTTCGTCGCCCCGGCTCTCGACCGGGTGATCGATGAACTGGAGGCCGAGCCCCGTCGGGTATTCGGTATCGAGTGCCTGTTCTTCATGGATCGCTACTGGCGGGAGAGACCCGACCGCCACGACCAGATTCGTGATCTGGTCGCTCGACGGCGGCTGGTCTTCACCGGATCGGGGGTAACCACTCCCGACACCCTCCTGCCCGACGACGAACTGATCCTGCGGGATCTGCTGGCGGGCCAGGAGTGGTTGCGCGACCGGTCGCTGGCATCGGAGGGACGGTTGCTCTACTTGCCTGACAGTTTCGGTCACACACCGGGCCTGGCAGCCCTGGCTCGGGCAGCCGGGTTCGATCGGGTAGCGGTGAGCCGAATTGCGGGGATGCGTTTCCCGGGGGCCGACATGGAACCGGCTGACCGCTTTCCGAGGCCGGGGACGGCTGCCGCTGAGCTGTTGTCTTGTGGATCCGCTGACTTCGTGTGGCGCTCGTCTGATGGCAGCGAGGTTCTGGCTCACTGGATGGCCCACAGCTATGGGCATGGCGACATGCTCGCCAGTCGAGGGGTCACCCGGCTGATGGGCCTTCCCCTGTCGCTGCCCGATCGCCGCCCTCGCGCCGTGGACCGACGGATCGACCGCTACCGCCGAGACCTGACGGATGTGGCGGTCACCCCGTACCGACTGTTGGCCATCGGGTTCGACTTCGTGCGTCCGATCCCTCGCCTCATCGAACTGATTGACCGCTGGAACGAGCGAAACCACGACCGCACCGGAGCCTGGCTGGTCAACGGGACCATCGATGATCACCTGGATCTGGTGGAGGCTCACCGACACCGTCTACCGGTGCTGGAGTTCGACCCCAACCCTTACTGGATGGGGTTCTACGCAAGTCGTCCGGCGCTCAAGTCGGCCGCCCGCGAACTGGGTCGGCGTCTCCTGGCTCGGGAGGCGGCGGCGGTGGGGGGCGGAACCTCGCTCTCGCCAGCGGTGCTGAGCCGTGACCGGGAGCTGTGGTGGACGGCGGTGACCGCCAATCACCACGACTTCATCACCGGGACCTCCCCCGACCGGGTGGCACGTGGGGAGCAGGCGCGTTGGTTGGCCCGAGCGATCGACGAGGCGTCATGGCCCGAGATGCCGGACCTGCCCGAACCGGTCGGTGTCATCGGGCCCCAGGCCCAGCCCCGGGTCACACGGGCTGGCGGTCAGTTGATCGTGGCGACCGACTGGGCGACACTCACCTTCGATTCCCATCGAGGCGGTGCTCTGGTGTCGCTGGTGGACACCAGTGGCCACGAGTGGTTGACCGGCCCCAGCCTGGAGATCGAATCGCACTTGGACAGCGGGGGACTGTGGCGTCTCGGCCAAGAGATCCACGGCGGTACCTGGAGACACCTGGACCGCTCCTCAGCCCACGGCGCCACCATCTCATCGGCGGTCGAGCCCGACGGCAGGGCCGTTCGAATCGAGGTGGCCGGGTGGTGCGATCGTCGACCGGTTCGTCTTGTCCATGTCGTCGATCTGGGTTCACCTGCGGTGGTCACCACCACCGACATTCACCCGCGGCGTCGGCGCTCGGTGACCTTGGTGGTCCGGTGGGCAACTGCTTTCGGCGGCCTGACAATGCACCAGCCCGGGGGCGTGGTTCAGCGTCCCCTGGAGCGTTGGTACCGACCAACGTTCTGGCCACTTCACTCGTTCGCCATCGCAGAACCGAGCGGGTCGCAACGGGCAGCGGGTCTGGCGGTAGCGGTGGCCACTCCGACCGCCCTGACCGTTGCCGGGGATGGCACGGTGGCGGTGATGGTGGCTCGGACCCCGTTCAAGGAGATGGCCTTCGGTGCGGTCCCAGTCATGGCTCCCGCGTGGGGATGGCACACCGAGGCCCAGCAGTCGATCTCGGCATGGTGTCTCGGCGGTGTCGACAGCGGCGTCGGTGTCGGTAGCGGCGTCGGTATCGGCCGGACACTGGTGGCGTTGGTCGACCGGGCGGCCGGACGGCAAGTGCCCTCGTGGCCGGTTCGTATCAGCCGAAGTTCGGCGGCCATCGGTGTCGGGGAAGACGGAGATCTGGAGTCGGCCGTGGAGGTGGTGGCCGCAAAGCCGGCCTGGCGCGGTGAAGGGGTGGTCATTCGTCTCCGGGACTGGGAGCCCGGCCCCGGCCGGACGGTCTGTGTCGAGATGGAGTCGAGGGTGCGGCTGAGGGAGGCCCGTTTGGTCGACGCCCGCGAGCGCGATCTGGGTCCTCTGGCGGTGACTGACAGTCGGTGGGTGGAGGTTCCCCTGACCGGTCATCTGACCAGCGTTCGCCTCGTGACCTGATGCCTCAGGCCACCCCTGCCTCAGGCCACCACTGCCTCGGGTTCGGTCCCTTCGGCCGACACCGGACCGGAATTCCGTTTGACCACGTCGACCACGGTGAGGGCACCGTTGGGGCAGGCCATCGCCCCCATCCAGGCGGCCACTGCTCGATCGGGGGGAACCTCCAGCATGTGGATGTCGATGTAACCCTCGTCGTCGAGGTGGTACACGTCGGGAGCCAGGCGGTGACACTGGCCCCATCCGTCACACAGTCCGGGGTGGGCCTTCACCAGCAGTGACTCGGTCTCGCCGTCTGGGCGGTGGGCACTCAAGGTTGGTGCCTCCTTCGTTCGACGTGGTCGTCGGGTGGACGATGACCATATTTGTCTAGCACTTGACAGAAAAATATGCACGGACAGTGGCCGCCTGGTCCCTGGCTGCCGGTGAACGGTGGGGCCCGGTACCGTCCCGCCATGGCCGGTTCTCCATCCGCTCGTCGTTCCCCAGCCCCCACCAACGGTGGTGACCATGACCCCCGGGCCCGGCGGCGAGCCTCCGTGGCCCGGGACCGGGTGAGGGTGACGGTCCTGACGTCGCGCCTGGTACGAATCGAGTACAGCCCCGACGGCCAGTTCGAGGACCGGGGCACCCTGACCGTGGTCAATCGCCGGTTCCCGTCGACCCCGTTCACCGTCACCGACCGGGCCGGTGCTCTGGATGTCGACACCGGCGAGATGAAGGTGATCGTGGCCGACACCGCTCGGCCGTTCACCCGAAGCACCCTGTCAGCCCGTATCGGCCGAGGACGCAAGGCGGTCACCTGGGCCTACGGCGACCGGCCCCGCACCAACCTGGGGGGTACCACCCGAACCCTGGACAACTGTCGAGGACGCGAGGTTCGAGAGCTGGTGGACCTGGACCCCGACGGCAATCTGGTGTTCAGCGATTGGCGTCGATGGGACCTCGATCCCGGCCTGTTGTCATTGGACGGCTGGGTGGTGGTGGACGATTCGACGAGCCCTGTCATCAACCCCGGGGCCGGTGCTGACTCCACCCGGGGTAGGGGGTGGCCGGAGGCCCGTCGAAGCGGGGTCACCGACATCTACCTGTTGGGCCACGGCCGGGACCACAAGGGAGCCCTGGCCGATGCCGCCGGCCTACTGGGGTCTCAACCGTTGCCGCCCCGCTGGGCGTTCGGCTACTGGTACAGCCGGTACCACGCGTACACCGACCGAGAGGTGCTGGCCATCGCCGACCAGTTCGACGCCATGGACGTGCCCCTCGACGTGATGGTGGTGGACATGGACTGGCACCTGCCGGGATGGACCGGGTACACGTGGGATCGGCGCTACTTCCCAGACCCCACCGACACCGTCGACCAGTTGCACCGACGGGGACTGCGGGTGGGCCTCAACGTCCATCCCGCGGAGGGGGTCGGATCCCACGAGGACGCCTACCAACCGATGGCCACCGAACTGGGGCTCGACCCGGCGGGGACCGCTCCCATTGCTTTCGACGTCACCGACCGGGCATTCATGGATGCCTACTTCACCCACCTCCACCACCCCGAAGAACGCCGGGGTGTGGACTTCTGGTGGATGGACTGGCAACAGGGCACCACCAGCGCCATCGCTGGACTGGACCCGTTGACGTGGCTCAACGAACTCCACTGGTCCGACCAAGAGGTCACCCACCCCGACCGGCGGCCGCTGGTGTTCAGCCGGTGGGGCGGTCTGGGCGGTGGGCGCTATCCGCTGGGTTTCTCGGGCGATGCCTGGTCGACCTGGGATTCGCTGGCCCTCCAACCGTGGTTCACCGCCACCGCCGCCAACGTGGCCTACGGATACTGGAGCCACGACATCGGCGGTCACTACGGCCCGCCGCCCAGCCCCGAGCTGTACACCCGTTGGGTTCAGTTCGGTGTCCACTCACCGGTACTGCGCACTCACGCCACCAAACACCCGGACCAGGAACGACGGTTCTGGGAGTTCGCCGACCCCTACCGCAGTGTCATGGTCGACGCCGTACGTCACCGTTACGAGCTGGTGCCCTACATCTACGGCCACAGTCATCGCACCGCGGCCGGTGGAAGCTGCCTGGTGCGGCCCATGTACCACGACCACCCCGACCATGACGCCGCCTATGAGGCCACCGGCCAGTACCGGCTGGGCGACGACTTGGTGGTGGCCCCGGTGGTCAGTCCGCTC
>CAUJFC010000102.1 GCA_963169755.1 Actinomycetota bacterium
CCGCCGGGTTCGCCCCGCTGTCGCTCGGTTCGGACACCGGAGGTTCCATCCGCCAACCGGCCGCCCTGTGCGGAGTGGTGGGGGTCAAGCCCACCTACGGTCTGGTCAGTCGATACGGGCTGGTGGCCTTCGCCTCCTCGCTCGACCAGGTCGGACCCTTCTCGACCACCGTGGCTGACTCGGCCCTACTGCTTCAGGTCATAGCCGGCCACGATCCCCGCGACGCCACCTCGATCCCCCAGGCGGCTCCCGACATCATTTCCCATCTCGATGACGGTGTGGCCGGTCTGCGGGTGGGCCTCATCAGCGAACTCATGGGGGACGGGATCTCTCCTGATGTCGCCGCCCGCGTCCGTCAGGCCGCCGATGCGCTGGCGGCGGCTGGTGCCACCGTCGAGGAGGTGTCGGTGCCGGCGGTCACCTACGGACTGTCGGCCTACTACCTGATCGCTCCCGCTGAGGCCTCCAGCAACCTGGCTCGCTTCGACGGCGTCCGCTACGGCCTGCGAGTCGATGCTCCAACCACCAACGCCATGATGGTCGCCACCCGCACCGCCGGATTCGGAGACGAGGTGAAGCGGCGCATCATGCTGGGCACCTACGCCCTGTCTGCTGGTTACTACGACGCCTTCTACGGTCAGGCTCAGAAGGTACGCACCCTCATCGGCCGAGACTTCGACGCCGCCTATCAGCGCTTTGACGTGCTGCTGTCTCCGACCTCACCCACCACCGCATTCGAGCTCGGGGCGATCGCTGACCCGCTGACCATGTACCTGAACGACATCTGCACCATTCCGACCAACCTGGCCGGTCACCCGGCCATGTCGGTTCCGTTCGGCACCGGCCGCGACGGCCTGCCGGTTGGCGTCCAGCTACTGGCCCCGGCATTGGGTGAGGTTCCGATGTTCAGGGCTGCCGCGGTGGTCGAGGCCGCCGCTCCGACCGGAGAGGAGGCCCAGTGAGCGCGCCTGTTCCATCCGATCCCGCTGGTCGGGTACCCACCGACTCGCTGGGCAACCCCATAACGGTTCCCGACAGTGACGACGTGTTGGTGGTCGAGGCCGCCGACGGGTCCCGGTGGGAACTGGTGTGTGGTCTGGAAGTCCACGCCGAACTGGCGACGGTCACCAAGATGTTCTCGGGCGCCCCGAACAGCTTTGGCGACGACCCCAACACCAATGTCGACCCGGTGACGCTGGGCCTGCCCGGCACCCTCCCGGTGGTCAACCGGGCCGCGGTCGAGCTGGCTATCCGCTTCGGCTGTGCCGTCGGTGGTCCCGGGTCGATCCGTCGGTCGGTGTTCGCCCGGAAGAACTACTTCTACCCGGATATGCCCAAGAACTTTCAGATCTCCCAGTACGACCAGCCGATCGTGGTCGACGGGTCGCTGGAGCTGCCATCGGGGCACGTGGTGGGAATCGAGCGGGCTCACCTGGAGGAGGACACCGGCAAGTCCACCCACGTGGGAGGCGAGACCGGGCGTATCCACGGCGCCGACCACTCGCTGGTCGATTACAACCGGGCGGGCGTACCCCTCCTCGAGATCGTGTCCCGCCCTCACGTGCGTTCACCCGAACAGGCTCGCCAGTACGTCGCCGAGCTGCGTTCGATCCTGGTCGCATGCGGGATCAGCGACGGGCGCATGGAGGAGGGGTCCATGCGGGTGGACGCCAACGTTTCCGTCCGCCGGGAGGGAACCGACGAGCTGCGCACTCGCTGCGAGATCAAGAACCTCAACTCCCTTCGATCGCTGGGCCGGGCCATCGAGTACGAGGCCACTCGTCAAGCCGACCTGCACGCTTCAGGCGAGCGGGTGGTTCAGGAGACTCGGCACTGGGATGACGCCGACGGCCGGACCCACACCATGCGGTCCAAAGAAGAAGCCGACGACTACCGCTACTTCCCCGAGCCCGATCTGGTTCCGGTCGACCCCGACCCTTCCTGGGTGGCCGAGATCGCGGCCTCCTTGCCCATGCTGCCCCAGGCCCGTCGCCACCGCTTGGCCGACGTCACCGGCGAGGCGGTGACCGCCGAGTCGGTGGTGGTACTCGTCGATCGGGGGCAGGACAGCCAGGCCCTGCTTGCCATGGCGGTGGCCGCCGGCCACTGGCAGCATCTCCCGTCATCTTCAGCGGGGTCAGGAGCCGCATCGTCAGATGTCAGAAGCGGGGCCGAGGTCTACACCGGTGACGCCGAGGCTCGCTCGCACGGCCACGGGCCGGGTGAGGCCGGAGAACTGGCCGCCGCCGCGGCAGCGGCACCCGATGCGGTCAAGGCCCGGGTCCTGGTGCACGTGGCCCAGAACCTGGCCGGTGAGGGCGGCACCGAGTTGCCGCCCGAGCGGCTGGCCGAACTGGTGCTGATGGAGGTTGCCGGAGAGCTGACCGCCACCCAGGCCAAACAGGTGCTTGCCGACCTAGTGGCAGACCCCAGCCGCACTGCGGCCGAAGTTGCCCAGACCCGGGGATTCGAGGCCATGGATTCGGGAGCTCTGGAAGCGGTGATCGATCAGGTGATCGCCGACAACCCCGCCGAGTGGAGTCAGTTCTGCTCCGGTGACGACAAGATCCGCAAGAAGATGAGCGGGTTCTTCACCGGTCAGATCATGAAGGCCACCCAGGGTCAAGCCGACGGTCGCGAGGTCGCCCGCCTCCTAGCCCAGAAGTCCGCCTGACCCAGCCTCCCCTCGATCAGTTGGCGGGTTGCAGCTCGCTGGCCCCGATGTCGCAGGCGGTCGTCCCGTCGCCGTTTCCGTCGGCCGGTCGGGGGGCGCCCGCGCGGTCGTCGGTGACGTTGGTGCCGCATCCGACGGCTCCCGCCGGTATGGCATCCACCAGGGGGGATGTCGCCGCGAGCTGGTAGCTGACAGGCGCGTTCAGGTCGATCGAGTAGTCGGGAAGCACTGACTCCTGGTCACCCGATGCGGTCAGCGAGCAGGATGTGTCAGCTGCGGTGTTGTAGCCCAGCGAGGTCGGGGCCCCGCCGGTGCAGCTCTGGAGTATGGAGCCAGCGGCATGAACCTGACCGGAGTTGGACAGAGCGACCGTCGGTTGGTTGATGTCGAGCCACGACAGCAACGTCACATGGCTGAGTAGCAGGCTCCCCTGGTTGGTCACTGTTCTCACCGGCCCGTAGACGTGGGCGAGCAACGAGTTCTCCAGTGCAGCCGATCCTCCGGAACGAACCAGCAACTGGCCGCTGCTCTCGAGCCCAACGAGGCTGAGGTGACGCCCGATGAAGGTCCCGTCCACGATGAACCGGGCACCGGGAACATCGAAGCTGTACAGCCCATCAACTTCGAGCCTCCCTCCCGAGGCCACTGTCACCCACTGTGATCCCAGCCGAGCACCAGTGGTATCGGAAGCCTCGACGGTCACGTCGCCGGTGACGGTCAGGTCTCGCCCTCGGTAGGTTCCGGCGGGCAAGACAATCGACGCCCGCCCCAGAGCGTTCGCCTCCTGGACAGCGGCCCGCAATGAGCAGGAGCCTCCGCCCGATGCGGTCTCACAGATCCCATCTCCGGGGGAGACGTCGTCGGTGTCGCTGGTGGTGGTCACCGTCAGCACCGGAGCAGGCGGAGGGGGTGGATCGCAGGCGGTGATTCCGGTCAGTCCCGCACACGCGCTGATGATTCCCAGAACCTGTCTGAATCGACTTGCCACCTGGCTCCTCCTCTACTGTGACCTAGGTCACCATACCGGGTGCGGGGTCGATGGGTTGGCGATGATCGGAGTCCCCGACGAGAGGTGGGGAGAGCTGGAGCTGGGCCTGGTCCAGGTCAACTGAGCAGATGGCTTCCTACCCGCCCGGGATCTAGGGCACATCGGTGCGAGCCAGGCGGCGGGAGGTGTAGGCCAACGCCAGTGCTCCAACGGCCAGGGGTACACCGATCCCGCTGGCCAGGGTGTAGCGACCCAGCTTGATCGGATGATGGGCGACCTGAACGATGATCGACATCAGGTAGCTGCGGACCGCGAGGCGCCCGGCCGTGCTCCCAGCACTGGCCACGAACCCTTCCCACAAGAGGATGTAGGCCAAACCCCAGGGGAGGGATCGCCGCATCCGGACGCCGATGGTCACCGAAATGGCCGAGTAGGCCAGAACTCCGACCACCAGCGCGAGAGCGGTGGCCGCGATCAGACGGGCTGAGGAGTCGAGGATGACGGTTCCGACCAGAACCGGAAGGGCGACCAGTGGAGTGATGATGGTGACGGTCGACGCCCAGGCCGCCACAACCGGTAGTCGGGTGGAGATGGGCCGTAGCCAGATGTAGACCAGGGATCCGTCATCGATCAGGTCGCCGAGGCTGCCTGCCCCGAACACCAGAGCGGCCACTGGCAACAGGGACGTGAGGTTGGCGACGGCGTAGGTAGCGCCGGCCTCGAAGGTGTCGCCAGGTCGGGCGAGGGTGACGGCGGCGGCACTGATCACACTGACGACCGCTAGTGAACCGATCGCCGCCAACCGCCCACGGGTGGCCACGGTTCGCAGGAACGTGCGGAAAAGGACGCGCAGCACCCGACCTGCTGCTGGCATGGTCGGTTCGATGCCTTGGGGCGGCGGAACGGTGGCTGAGCCACTCAGAGGGGCTGGTTCGTTCACGGCTGCACCAGGTATCGGAACACGCTCTCGAGGTCATCGTCGAGCGGGGTCACCTCCCACAGTTGGGCGTCGAGGCTCACCGCCAAGGCGGCCACGGACCGGCGGAAGGAGGGGGCATCGGTGGTGTCGACCAGGACGGCCGGCTCGCGTCCGGCTCGCGCCGGGACCACGGTCGTGCCTTCCACTCCGGCGTGCAGGAGCAGCGAGGCGGCCATCTCCCGGGGCTTGTCGGTGCGAATCCGAATCCGGTGGGGACGATCGTCCATCAGGTCACGGATGGCCCGGTAGTCACCGGTAGCCGCTAGGCGCCCCTGGGCTATCACCAGTACCCGGGAACCGAACCGCTCGACCTCTTCCAGCACATGGCTGGAGACCAGGACGCACCGCCCCTGGTCACCCAGAAGTGCGAACAACTCGATCAGATGCCGTCGTTGGCGAGGGTCCAAGCCGGTGAGTGGCTCGTCGAGCATCAGCACCGCCGGGTCGTTCACCAGCGCCTGGGCTACCTTCACCCGCTGTTTCATGCCTTTGGAGTAGGAGGTGACCGGCCGGCGGTCGTCCGCGTCCATCTCGACGACCGCCAGGGCGTTGCGAGCCGCCCCGACCGG
>CAUJFC010000103.1 GCA_963169755.1 Actinomycetota bacterium
TGGCGCCGATTGCGGCACCGGAAGCTTCCTTCAGGCGCTGAGCGGTGGCCGGAGACTGCTGGGCCACGATGGCCACCAGCCCGGTGGCTTGGGAGCCGGTCACCATCACCGCACCCTGGAGGCGGGCCCGACGTTTGGCCAGGCCGAACTCTCCCGGCCCGTCGCGTCGACCGTCGGCCAGGTCCTCGTAGCTGGCGGCCGCCGCCATGTCACGCAGGCCCTTCTCGTCAACCGCTTTCACCGCATGGGTCACGTCGTTGAGGAGCAGAGGCAGGGTGTCATCGGGGTCGGAGCCATCGGCCTTCAAGAAGTCAGCCCGGGCACTCCCCGTCGTCCACTCGTCGGCCACTGCCCTGGCTGCCTCATCCGACAGGGTGGCCACCGACGCCAGGTATCGGCACCGTCGGGCTCCCGCACCTGAGGTCAGTTCTTCGCTGGCGTCTCCGAACAGAGCCAGTTCGGCGGCATACAGACCTCGAACGTTGGCGCCGCGGTTTGCCAGGTCGCTCACCGCCAGAGACGAATCTCCGGCCAGTAGCGATTCGATGGACGCCTCGCGAGGGGTGAAGGCCAGGTCACTCATGAGCCGAAGCTCCATCGCCGGACCCAGGTTGTGGGCCACCGTCGCCTCATAGGCCACGACCGAGTCTCGCCAGGCCTGGCGAACCCGCTCCAGCGTTTCTGAGCCCGGACGCGCACACAGCGTCTCTGACGCCTCCGCCCAGCCAGAGGTCGCGGTGACCAGCTCCCGATAGGCGGGCACGATCACACCGTCCACTAGGGCGGCGAGAATCTCTGTTCGTTGCGCCTCGATCGCCGTGGTCGAGCTGGACTGTCCAGAGCCCGTTTCCTTCCCGTCGGAGCAACCAGTTGCGACCCCGGTGAGGGTCACGACGACCAAGACGCTGGCAAGGATTCGGCCCAGGCGACAGGGGGGTTCTGATGGGGTCAAAGTGATTCCAGGAAGTCGAGCAGTGCCCTGCGGTCGGCGGCCGGTAGTTCTGCGAACCGCTCCCGGGCCGACCGGGCTTCTCCACCGTGCCACATGACAGCCTCGGTGAGGTTACGGGCCCGTCCGTCGTGCAGATAGCGAGAGTGACCGTTCACCACCGGAAACAACCCGATGCCCCACAGGGGTGGAGTGCGCCACTCGAGTCCTGATGCATCACCGTCAGAGCGGTTGTCGGCCAAGGCTTCGCCCATGTCGTGCAGCAGCAGATCGGTGTAGGGCCGGATCGTCTGATTGGACAGGGCGGGAACCGGGTCTTGGCCAGTTCGTTGCTGGGGGGTGTGGCACGAGGCACATCCGACCTGGCTGAACACTGCCTCTCCCCGGTCGGTGCTGGCACTGCCCACCTGCCGACGGGCCGGAACCGCCAGTGTCCGGGTGTAGAAGGTGACGGTGGCCAGCTTCTCATCGGCCAGCTCGGGTCGACCACCGTCGGCCTGAGCCAGGCACTGGGTCTGAGCGGTCGTACAGGGTTGATCGGGGTTGAGGCGTGATGTGATGCCGATGTCGCCGTTGAACGCCCCGGCACTCTGCGCCTCGACCGAACGGACCGCCGCCTTCCAACCGAACCGGCCGAGCACGGTTTCGCCGTGGTCGTCGATCCGGTGGGCTCGACCCGAGATCCCGTCGCCATCGGCATCGTCGGGGTCCTCGGCTGCGAAGACATCCTCGGCCGGAATGGCCTCCAGCAGTCCACTGCCGAACACCTGGGGTGCCACTCGGGGAGAAAGCATCACGTCGGTGACCACCGTGCCGTCGGGTCGTACCAACTCGTAGGTCGGGGCACCAAGGGAGTAGGCGGTACCGTCCGCCAGCTTCCCGGGCTTCTCGGTGATGGTGATGCGCACCGATCCTTCAGGGTCGATTCCCCGGATCGCCCGATCCTGGAACTGATCGCCGAGCTCGGGGTGGGGTACCGGGTCACCGTTCTCATCGGCCACGCTCAGGCGGATCAGAAGCCCCCGCTCGGGGTCATCAGCGTTGGCCGGAGGCTGACCTCGACCGTCCTTGAAATGACAGGACGAACACGACTGGGCATTGAAAATCGGGCCGAGCCCGTCACGTCCGGTGGTGGAGGCCGGGGCGGTCACCCAGTTCTGGTTGAACAGGCTGTTCCCCAGCGCGAAGGTGCGGCGGTCCGCCCCGTTCATGCCCGGGACCGGTTGTTCAAAGGCTCCGCGGCCCTCCACATGGACGGTGGCGTCGCCCCCCGACCGCTCACGAGCAGAGGGGTCGAGGGGCGGCGGGACCGTAGTGGCCGATTCGGTACCACTGCTGCACCCACCCAGGGCGATGATCATCGCCACAAGGGTGTAGAGCACCGGCCGTTGAACGGGTCGGCCCATCAGAACTCCTAGATCTCGATGCTGATCTCGAGGCCCAGAGAGGCTGCCAGAGCGGCCACCGCGTCGCCTTGGGCTTGGAGGTCTTCGACCAGGCTCAACAACTCGGCGCGCTCGGGGTCCGAGTCGTCACGCAAGATGAGCTGGTCGAAGGGTCCAGGCAGGGCCTCGGCGGCGGCGACGTTGTTGTCGAGCTGCTTGCGTAGGTCGGCGTCGACGTCGGGAGCCAACTTGGCGATCACGTCCGACAGGGTGACCCCGTCAACACCGGGATAGTCAGCCACATAGGCCATACGGATGCCCTTGGCGTTGCCGAGGATGTCGTTGAGAGTGTTGTCCGAGAAGCACGAGTGCTCGTCCTCTTGCTCCTTGGACTCGTAGGGCACCGCCATGCGCTCACCCGCCAGCTCGCCCGAGGACAGCGCTCCCATCCCCCGCAGGATGTTCTGCACGGCCTTGACCGGTTCGGCCAGGAAGCTCTGGCGGTACTCACCGGACTCGGGGGTCCACTGATCCCGGACCGAGGTCAGATCGCTGACCAACAGATCGGCCAGCAGGTTCAGGTAGGTGGAGCGGCGGTCGGCGTTGGGGGCGGTGGTGTAGTCGGTCACCGGTCGGTTGCCGGGGCCGGCCGGGTTGGAATCCTGACCCCAAAGGAGGAACTCGATGGCGTGCCAACCGGTGGAGATGTTGGTCTCACCACCCTCTTCGTTGGCGGCCACCAACACCTCGGTGGTGATCTCGGGGACGCCCGCCACGTCGTTGATGATGCCGCTGTCGGGAGTGTCGGCGGTGTAGTCGATGTAGGACTCGTCGAGCGGCCAGGCGTTGATCTGCCCCTCCGGACCGTTGTCGGGGTTGTCGATGGGTCCGTCGTAGAACCGGAACACCTCGGTCGGGCCATAGAGGTCACGGGCACTGATCCAGCGCTGACGGGCGGCCGCCAGGGTGGCATCGCTCGGCGTGGTGGTGAATGCCCGGATGGCGGTCTGGAGATCGGTGGCGGCGGTGACCACGTCGTCGTAGGCGGCATAGACCACATCGGCGTAGGTGGTGGCCGCGGCAGTGGCGTCAGCCTCGGTCAGGGTCAACGAAGCGGCCGGGGTGCTCGATGATGCGTCGGCGGCCGCCGTCGTGGTCGTCGAGTCGGTCGAGGACTTGTCACCGTCGGAGCAGGCGGCTCCGACCATGGTCAGGGCGAGGCCCAGGGCCACTGCCCGAGCGGCACGGCCGCGTCGAGGGCCGCTGGAGGGCCGGACAACATTTGGTCGTTCGATTTCCATGACAAGTAAAGCTAGCTTTACATCCCGGTGAGCCTCAAGCGTCTACGACCTTCCCGGTCCCGACCGCCATGGTCGACCAGGCTCATGGCGGGGGCCAGCACCCCGGTATCGGGTGCATCACTAGTGGTGGTGCGGGTGGCCCTCGGGCTGGTGGCGGTGGCCAGCGCGCTGCGCACCCTCACCTACGGCTGGGCAGACAGTCTCTACAGCCACCCCACCCGGAGATTCACCTATCTGGGACTCGACTGGGTCCCGCAACCGTCGCCTGTGGGCATTCGGTTGTTGCTGGCCGGGGTGGCAGTGGCCGGCCTGGGACTGATGTGGGGCCGAGCCCACCGGTGGTTCGCGGCGCTGCTGGTGGTCACATTCGGCTGGGTCGAGTCGATCGATGCCACCACCTATCTGAATCACTACTGGTTCGTGACCCTCATGGCCCTCCTGGCCATGGTCGCTCCCCTCGACGGTCGCACCCGGGTGGCGGCTGGTTGGGTGTGGCTGTTCCGGTTCCAGGTCGGAGTGGTCTACAGCTTCGCCGGGCTGGCGAAACTCCAAGCCGACTGGCTGATCGAGGCGCTTCCACTCAGGATGTGGCTTCCAGCCCGGGCCGACCTCCCCCTGGTCGGTCCGCTGTTGTCGATCCCCACCACGGCCCACGTGCTGGCGGTGGCGGGAGCGGCCTACGACTGTCTGGTGGTGGCCGGTCTCCTGTGGCGCCGGACCCGGCCGCTGGCCTGGGCGGCGGTGGTGGGGTTCCACGTGGCCACCTGGATCCTGTTCCCCATCGGGGTCTTTCCTTGGCTGATGATCGCGGTCTCAACCGTGTTCTGGGAACCCGACTGGCCCACCCGACTCGACCGCTGGTTGAGTGCCAGGGGCATCCACCTTCCTCGCCCGCTGACCGCGACCCGATCAGGGGCGGAGAGCCCGCGGACGGGGACTCCCCGCTGGTTGACAATCGGTGCGGCCCTTGCCTGGGTGACAGTCCAGATCGCCCTTCCGCTACGTCACCTCGCCTACCCCGGCGACCACCGCTGGACGGCGGAGGGTTATCGGTTCGGTTGGAACGTCCTGCTGGTGGAGCGGGCCGGGTCGATCACCTTCGTGGTCCACGAACCCTCCACCGGACGTACCTGGACCGCCGACCCCGAAGCTCTGTACACCCCCAACCAGATCCGGGTGATGAGCGGCGAACCCGACCTGATCCAACAGGCAGCCCGAGCGGTGAGAGCCGACGAGGCGAGGCGCGGTCACCAGGTGGAGGTGACCGTGGATGCCTGGTTGTCGTTCAACGGACGACCGCCCCAGCGCTGGATCGACCCCACCGTGGACCTGGCGGCCGAACCCCGGACCCCCTGGCCCAAGCCCTGGATCCTGCCCCACCAGCCCTGAATTACCCTGGCCCGATGGAACCGGCCGGTCTCACCGAAGCCGACGTCGTGTTCAACCTGGTTTGGACCGGCGATGTGTTCGAGCAGCTGGACCTGTTCACGCTGAGCATGCTGGGGGCGAGTGGGGCCCGATTCCGCTTTGTCGGCAACGCCTGTCCCCCCGATCAGTTGGACCGGATGTCACGCTTCGCGGAGCAGTTCCCCGACCGCGTGGTCGAGGTTCTCGACGTGTCACCGAGGCGCATGGTGCGTCACGGCGATGCGCTCGACGAGGTGGTCAAGCGTCGCGATGACGGCCCCCTGTTCGCCTTCATCGACCCCGACATCTTCGCCCGCGGCCCGTTCCTCTCGCCGTTTCTGGACCGACTCGATGCCGGTGTGGCCGCCATCACCTCGGGTAGTGAGCTGTGGTCCACCACCAACGTCCGCCCGGCCGAGCACCCCGGCGTCAACGGCGAGTACTTCTTCGATCCTGACGGCTTCGTGTTCGGGAGTCCCCATTTCGCCCTCTACCGCCGGGCACCACTGGCCGAGACCATGGACCGCTGGCAGGTCGGATTCTCCTCGGCTGGCAACGAGATCCCAGCGCCAGCCGACGCCCGCCTCAAAGAAATGGGACGGCGCTACTGGATCTATGACACCGCCAAGGTGGTCAACTGCCTCCTCCAGGCCGACGGCCATCACCTCGAACACCGTGAGCACGACAACCTCGTGCACGTCGGGGGTGTGTCCCACTTTCTGGCACCTCCGGTTGGCGACCGGAGCCGGTCCACCGACGGCAACAAGCTGTGGGGCGAAGAAGCCGACTGGGGTGAGTGGGACGGTATGGGCGACCGCTTCGCCGTCGCCCGGTTCGCGGCTCTGGCCATCACCGCCACCGCCGCTGGGCTCGATCCACCGGCTATCCCCCAAGACCTCAGCGCGCACCTACAGCAGCGCATCCTCACCCTGGCGGGAGACATCAGAGTGATGGTGGACTCGTTCAACTCGTTGCGGACCACCTACCGGAACCGGCCATGAGGAGAGGGTGTGGTCGAGATACCCGATGCCAGTGACGGCCTGACCACCTCCAGCCGTGATCCGTTGGTCTTGGGCGCCCGGTTCCAGAACTGGCTGAGCGCAGTGCTCGGTGACGCCGCCAACCCGGTGGTCTCCGATGTCTCCACCCCCTCGGGCAACGGGATGTCATCGGAAACCCTGCTGCTCAGTGTCTCCACCGAGCCCGACGGCACCGAGGGTACGGGTCGGATGGTCCGCCGCTACGTGGTGCGTCTGGAACCCGAACAGGACAAGTGCCCGGTGTTCCCCCGCTACGACCTGGCCATGCAGGCCAGGGTCATGGACGTGGTGGCCCGACTGACCGACGCGCCGGTGCCCACCGTGGCGTTCCATGAACCGAGTAGCTCACCCCTCGGTGCCCCGTTCCTGGTGATGGAACGCGTCGACGGGCTGGTTCCCCCCGACATCCTCCCCTACACCTTCGGCGACTGCTGGCTCAGCGACGCCACCGAGGACCAACTGGACCGACTCGAGCAGTCCACCGTGGCGACACTGGCCGCCATCCACGCAGTGACCATCGACAGCGAGGACGTGAACTTCCTGACCCCGCAACCGCTCATAGGTCCGATTCAGGGCGAGACGGCCCTGGAACGGCACTTCGACTGGTGGGACCAGTACCGCCGTTGGGCCACCGCCGATCGGCCCTCGCCGATACTGACCGCCGGGTTCGAGTGGTTGGCCGATCACCGACCCCACAACCACGAGGCCCGCCTGTCGTGGGGCGACTCCCGTATCGGAAACCTGCTCTATGTCGATCATCAGGTACGGGCGGTGCTGGACTGGGAGATGGCGAGTGCGGCCCCGGTCGAGGTGGACCTGGGCTGGCTCACCTACATGCATCGCTTCTTCCAGGACATGACCGAGGACATGGGGATGCCGGGACTACCCGGTCTGCTGACCACCTCGTCGGTGATCGGCCGATACCAGGCGATCACCGGACGGCCGGTCGATGATCTGCGGTGGTATCAGATGTACGCCGCCATGCGTCACGGTGTGATCATGCGCCGCGTCGGCGAGCGGGCCGTTCTCCACGGACAGGCCCAGACCCCCGACGATCCCGATGACCTGATCATCCACCGTTCCACACTGGAAGCGATGCTGGCGGGCACCTACTGGGATCGACTTCCCGCCTGACCCAGTCCCCCGAGTCGACTCACGACCACGCGGGCGGTGACCTACGCTCCGGCCCATGCGCTACGACCTGCCCTTCGACAAGATGCCCACGGCGTGGTTCAACGCCCTGGCCCACCTCCCCGAGCCGATGCAGCCGCCACTGCACCCCGGAACCCGGGAGCCGGTCGGTCCTGACGACCTGGCACCGCTGTTCCCCATGGCCCTGATCGAACAAGAGATGTCGCCCGTGCCCTGGGTCGACATTCCCGGTGAGGTGCTCGACATCCTCAAGCTGTGGCGCCCCACCCCGCTGGTGCGCGCCGAGCGGCTCGAACAGGAGCTGGGCACCCCGGCCCGCATCTACTTCAAGGACGAGTCGGTCAGCCCGGCCGGTTCCCACAAGCCCAACACCGCGGTGGCGCAGGCCTACTACAACAAGGCCGAGGGCATCACCCGCATCACCACCGAGACCGGGGCCGGCCAGTGGGGCACCTCGCTGGCCTTCGCCACCGCCCAGTACGGAATCGACTGCAAGGTGTACATGGTCCGCACCTCCTTCGAGTCCAAGCCGTACCGGCGCATGCTCATGGAGACCTGGGGGGCCGAGTGTGTGCCGTCACCGGTGGCCGACCCGTCCAGCCCCGGGTCGTTGGGCATGGCCATCAGCGACGCCGTGGCCGACGCTGCCGGCCGGGGCGACACCCACTACGCCCTCGGATCGGTGCTCAACCACGTCCTGTTGCACCAGACCGTCATCGGCCTGGAAGCCCGCGAGCAGCTCGCCCTGGCCGGCGAGGGCCTGCCCAGTGTGGTGCTGGCCTCGTGTGGCGGCGGCTCGAACCTGGGCGGCATCACCTTCCCCTTCATGAACGACGAGGGTGTACGCCTGGTGGCCGTGGAGCCCACCTCGTGCCCCACCCTCACCCAGGGCCGCTTCGACTACGACTTCGGTGACACCGCTGGCCTCACCCCCCTGCTGCCCATGTACACGTTGGGGGCCGAGTTCATGCCCCCCGCCATCCATGCCGGTGGGCTGCGCTACCACGGTGACAGCCCCATCGTGTCGGCCCTGGTGAAGGCGGGCCGCATGGAGGCGGTGGCCTGCCCGCAGTCCAAGGTGTTCGAGGCCGCGACCCTGTTCGCCCGCACCGAGGGCAAGCTGCCCGCCCCCGAGACCGCCCATGCCATCCGAGCCGCCATAGACGAGGCCCTGGCCGCCAAGGAGACCGGCGAGGAGAAGGTCATCTTGTTCAACTACTCCGGCCACGGCTTCTTGGACCTCTCGGCCTACGACGCCTACAACCAGGGCAACCTCATCGACGAGTAGCGCGCCGCCGAGCGAACCGGGCCTCGCGTTCGCCTCGAGGACCTCAACTCACCAGCTTCGCTACGAGGAGAAGGACCTCAACGCCCCCCAGCGCTCGGCGGGCAGGCGCAGCGGCGGCGCGCCCGCGGGCGCGCCGCCGTCCTCATGATCCTGTTCTGCCCTCCAGCCCACGGGCAAGGGTGCACCCGCCCGTGCAACGTCGGAGCGACAAACTCGTTGAGCAGCGGCCCCACACCCGACCGCGCCCACGTGGTCAGCTGGTTGTCGCTGCAACGCTGCACCGCACCGACCACCAAGCTCCCCAATCCCGCGACTCGGCGGCGAGCCCGCGGGCGCGTCATCCGCCACTGCGGTGCACCCCGAACGTCCCTCCCGGTGGTACGGGTTTGGAGCTCAAGAGGTTCCGCGCCTCCCGCGGGCGCGTGGCGCTGGCGGCGGCTTCGTTGTCACACCCCCTGACGATGATGAACGCATGGAACCAGTGGGGTGCATCCGGTTGTGGGGTCGGGGACAGCGCTACGTGCTCACCGAGCTGTTGTTCGACCATGGGCCGTTGCGGGTGGCCGAGATCGTGGCTCTGCTCCATGCTGAGGGGCTACTGGTGGGTGGGCGGCCGTCCAAGACGGTGTCGGACGCGTTGCGCTGGGAGGTCGCCCATGGCCGCGTCGTGCGCCTGGCCCGGGGCCTCTATGGCCCCGGGCGGATGCCCCGCTCAACCCGGGCCTGGATCCGGCGCCGCAACCGGCTCCTACGCGCCCAGCGGACCTGCCCCGTCGGCCGTCCTGCCGTCCATCCGCCTCTCGAAGACGCCCACCACACCCAACTACCGGACCCGGCTGCTTCCTCACCCGCCGTGAGTGCCGCGGTCAATCCCGCGACAGACGCACCGACCCACACGATGGCTCCCGGTCCGCCGGCGACCCGAGCCGTCGCGCCCGCGCCTGTTCCTCACCCAGCGGAGGCCGGCCAGCCGCGAGCCCAAAGGCACGACAGAAGCCACCACCGTCGAGGGAGCGACAGCGATGAGGTCGTAGTGCTCGGCGCAGGGTGGAACGAACACGACGAGGCCGCGGAAGATGCACGCCTACGCAAGCAGCTCCTCGCCCAACTCGGATGGACCGGGCCCTAGGCGACGAGCCCACCAGGCGAACCGACCTACCTGTGCTCTAGGTCCCTACCGGGTCATTCGCCCGGGGGAACCAGTTGGCGGAGCAGATCCACGATGGTGCCGGCCAGGTCGGGAGTCTTGGGGATGGGGAACACCACCTGGGCGGCATCCTCCTTGTAGACCGCCCCTTTGAACAGCCGGGCCAGGCGGATGGTCTGGCTGGTCCTGAGGGGCAAGGGTGACACCCGGGCGGTCCACGCCGGACCGCCGAAGGCCGGACCCTTGGTGACGTTGATCTCGCGGATTCCCAGTCGGTGGGCTTCGGCCCGTAGGCGGGCCACGTCGAGCAGTCGGGCGGCCTCGGCGGGGACCGGACCGTAGCGGTCTTCCCATTCGGTGCGGATGTCGTCGACCTGGGCGTCGGAGGTCACCTCGGCCAGACGCCGGTAGGCCTCCAGCCGCTGCTCCTCCTTGGGCACGTAGTCGGCGGCCAGGCTGGCGTCGAGGGGAAGATCCAGCTTCACCTCAGCGGGCTCGCGCACCGGCTCGCCCTTCAGTTCGGCCACCGACTCGGTGACCATCTGTACGTACAGGTCGTAGCCCACCGCCGCGATGTGGCCACTCTGTCCGGTGCCCAACAGGGTGCCGGCCCCACGGATCTCCAGGTCTCGCATGGCGATCCGGAATCCCGAGCCCAACTCGGTGGCCTCACCGATGGTCTTGAGTCGTTCGTAGGCCTCTTCGCTGAGCGCCATGTCGCGGGGATGAAACAGGTAGGCGTAGGCCCGTTGGCCCGACCGACCCACCCTCCCCCGGAGCTGGTGGAGCTGACCCAGACCCAGACGATCGGCTCGGTCCACCACCAGGGTGTTCACGGTGGGCATGTCGATGCCCGACTCGATGATGGTGGTGCACACCAGCACGTCGAACTGGCCCTCCCAGAAGTCCAGTACCACCTTCTCCAGGGTTCCTTCGTCCATCTGGCCGTGGGCCACCGCCACCCGGGCCTCGGGAACCAGCTCGCGTATTCCCCGGGCACAGTCCTCGATGTCGCGCACCCGGTTGTGAACGAAGAACACCTGGCCCTCTCTCAGCAGCTCCCGGCGAATGGCTTCGGCCACCGCCCGCTCGTCGTACTCGCCCACATAGGTGAGAATCGGCTGGCGTTCGGCGGGAGGCGTGTTGAGCAGGGTCAGGTCCCGGATCCCGGTGAGGCTCAGCTCGAGGGTGCGGGGAATCGGCGTGGCCGACAGCGTGAGTACGTCGACATTGGTGGCGAGCTGCTTGATCTGTTCTTTGTGGGACACCCCGAAACGCTGCTCTTCGTCCACCACCAGCAGACCCAGATCCTTGAACTGGACGTCAGAGGACAGCAGACGGTGGGTTCCGATGACCACGTCTACGTCACCCAGGCGCACCCCCTCGGCCACCTGGCGGGCCTGGGCGGCGGTGAGGAACCGGCTCATCACCTCGACCCGGACCGGGAACGAGGCGAAGCGTTCGTTGAAGGTCTGGAAGTGTTGGGTGGCCAGGAGTGTGGTCGGTACCAGCACCGCCACCTGTTTGCCGTCCTGGACCGCCTTGAAGGCCGCCCGTACCGCCACCTCGGTCTTGCCGAAGCCCACGTCACCACACACCAGGCGGTCCATGGGCTTGGACTCCTCCATGTCGGCCTTGACCTCTTCTATGGCCTTGAGCTGGTCGGGGGTCTCCCGGTACGGGAAGGCGTCCTCGAGCTCACGCTGCCAGGGTGAATCAGGCGCGAACGAGTGACCCGGCGTGTGGAGCCGGGTCTGGTAGAGCACCACCAGCTCTTGGGCCACGGCCTGCACCTCGGCCTTGACCCGGGCCTTGGTCTTGGTCCAGTCGCCGCCGCCCAGTCGGCTCAGTGAAGGGCTGTCACCGCCGGTGTAGTGACGGACAGCGTCGATCTGGTCGCTGGGCACGTAGAGCTTGTCATCGCCCCGGTACTCCAGCAGCAGGTAGTCACGCTCCACTCCACCGATGGCTCGCTTGACCATGCCCCGGTAGCGGGCCACTCCGTGCTGATGATGGACGACGTAGTCACCGGGCTTCAGGTCGTCGAAGAACCCGGCGGTGTCACGCTTGCGGGGTCGAGGAGCCCGGTGGGCCCGCCGACGGCCGGTGACGTCGGGTTCGGCGAGGATCGCCAGCTTCACGGCGGTGAGGATGCAGCC
>CAUJFC010000104.1 GCA_963169755.1 Actinomycetota bacterium
CGCATGGGCGGCCGCCGCGATCTCGGCCACTGGCGTGAGCGTGCCGGTGACGTTCGACATGGCGGTGAGACCCACCGCTTTGGCTCCGTCGAGCAGGTTGTCCAGGTCGGACAGGTCCAAGCGGGCATCGGCGGTGAGTGGGATCCAACGGATCTCGAAACCCCGTTCGGCTTGGAGCTGGAACCAGGGGACGATGTTGGCGTGGTGCTCGAGCTGACTCAGGACCACCACGTCTCCGGAGCCGAGATTGGCGGCCCCCCAAGACCGGACCACCAGGTTCAGCGACTCGGTGGCGTTCTTGGTGAAGATCACCTCGGTGGCTGGGCGGGGAGCGCCGATGAACCGTCCGACGCGACGGCGGGCCGACTCCATGGCATCGGTGGCTGCCTCGGCGATCTCGTACACACCGCGGTGGACATTGGAGTTGATCGTCTCGTAGTAGCGGTCCATGGCGTCGAGGACGCTGGTCGGCTTCTGGGATGAGGCGGCGGAGTCCAAGAACACCAGGCGACGACCGTGACTGGTGCGGCTCAGGATCGGGAAGTCAGCCCTGACCTTGTGAGGATCGAAGTGTTGGTCAGGACCTCCGGACATGGGTTCGAGTGTATTAGTCCAGCGCGCAATAGGAATATTCAGATCCCTGATCCGGGTGGCAATCGTCACCGAGGCTGCCATGGTGGTGGAGTCCAACGTCCCGGTTTGGCCGATCCTGGAGGTCTGTCATGCTGTTCCGATCCTTCGAACCCCAGATGCCTGCGGCTGAGGATGCTCTGCCCGGCCGAGACAGGCCCCTGTTCGAAGTTTCGGGGATCCACGCCGTGAACGGCCACCCGATGTTCGCTCCGTTCCCCGAGGGATTCGAGGTGGCCCGCTTCGGTATGGGGTGTTTCTGGGGGGCCGAGAGGCTGTTCTGGCGACTGCCCGGGGTCTGGGCGACCGCGGTGGGGTACTCGGGTGGCTTCACCGCGAACCCCACCTATGAGGAGGTGTGCAGCGGCCGAACCGGACACGCCGAGGTTGTCCAGGTGGTGTACGACCCGGCACAGATCACCTACCGCGATCTGCTCCAGGTCTTCTTCGACGAGCACGACCCCACCCAGGGGATGGGCCAGGGCAATGACATCGGCACCCAGTACCGGTCGGTGATCGAGGTCGGGTCGGCCGATCAGAATGCCGAGGCCGTCGCCGCGGTGGAAGCAGTCGGTCGGGCGCTGGGGGCCGCGGGCCTGCGACCGGTTACCACCGAGGTGATTCAGGCTGGTCCGTTCTATCCGGCCGAGGAATACCACCAGCAGTACCTCCACAAGGTGCCCGACGGCTACTGCGGCCTGAAGGGAACCGGCGTCTCCTGCCACCTTCCGGGGCCGACCTCGTCCAATGAGGCCGATCCGGGTCTCAAGCCGGTTGCCGACAGCGAGGACCAGTGGAAGGCCCGGCTGACTCCCGAGCAGTACGAGGTGCTGCGTCGGGCCGGAACCGAGCGGGCCTTCACCGGGGCCTATACCGACACCGAGACTCCGGGGCTCTACCGATGCATGGCTTGTGGGAATCCTCTGCACACCAGCGACAGCAAGTTCCACTCGGGTTGTGGGTGGCCGAGCTTCACAGACGTGGTGGCGCCCGAGGCGGTGGACCTGATCGAAGACCGTTCGCACGGCATGGTTCGCACCGAGGTGCGCTGTGCCCGCTGTGGGTCGCACCTCGGTCACGTGTTCCCTGACGGCCCGCGGGATCGTGGGGGACTGCGCTACTGCATCAACAGCGTGGCCATCGACTTGGACACTTCAGTGGCCGGTTCGGAAGCCGAGTAGGAGCCGGGTGCGTCCGTAGGCGGTACCGTCGTCGGCGTGTCAGCCGATCTAGACCCACCCGTCGCGCCCAGCTCGATAGGTCCCGCGCCCGAGGGCCCCGAGGAGTTCGATCAGTGGGCCCGGGCCGGATTCGACGCCTGGCAGCGGTCGGCGGTGGTCGAGGAGGCCGGTCGACGCTGGGCGGACCCCAATCGTTCCGCTGCTGATCGGCTCCTGGCCGGGATCTGGGGGGCGGCGGCTGCTTCACCCCCCGCCGCCGCCCTCGAGCCGCTGCTCGCCGAAGTCGACGACGAGGTGCTCCGGGCCCGAGCCCTGGCGGTTCTGGCTCTGGACAAGGTCGCCACCGACACCGCGGCCGCGATCTCGTTGGTAGACCAGGCAGAGCAGGCGCTGGGGTCCGATGTCGACGTGAGAACCCGACTGGCAGTCTGGTTCGCAGCTTCAGAGGTTCATGCCCGCGCCGGAGACATCGCGGGTGCGGTCGAGGTCCTGGATCGAGCGGGGGCCGCCGCGGTGGCTGAGCCCGAAGCTCCCGCCTGGGCGCCGGTGGCCATCGACGCCGAGCGGGTGGCCCTCTTGGCGCCCCGAATCGGTGACCGGAACCAAGTGGCCGGAGCGGCCGACAAGGTTGCGGCGGCGGCAGCCGCCCTGCCTCCGAGCCCGACGAGTATCGAGGTCCTCATCAAGATCTGCGGCATGCTGGCCGCACTGGGAGCGGCGGGGTTGGCCGAGCGCTACGCCGAGCAGGTCCTGTCGATCACCGAATCGATTCCCGAGGCCATCGGTGCCCGGTTCCAGGCTCATCTCGTTCTGGCCGACGCGCTCTTGGGGGTGGAAGGGCCCGCCGCCGCCATGGAGCCGCAGCAGGCCGCAGTCGATCTGATGGAGCCATTGGGGCCGTCGCCGATGCTGGGCTGGGCCCGCAAGGGCATGGCTGGGTTCCTGCGGGCCTTGGACCGTCACGACGACGCGGCCGCTCAGTTCGCGCTGGCCGCCGAGGCCTACCGCGGGGCCGGCATCACCGGAGAAGCGGCGGCCATGGTGCTCGAACAGGCCGAAGACCTCCTGTACGCCGACCGAGTCGAGGAGGCTGCCGCCTTGGTGGACGAGGTGGTCACCTCGGTGGAATCCATGCCCGAACCGCTGCGGGCGGGCGTGATGCTGCAGGCCCATCGGGTTCAAGCTCACCTGGCAGCCACCGAGGGCAACCTCGACGCCGCCGCCGAGCACTGGTTGGAGGTGGCCGACCTGGCGCCGTCGCTGGGGTTGTCAGACCTGGAAGCCCGGCTGACCGCCGCCCAGCTCTACGTGGTCGAGGGTGACGACGCCGAGGCCGATGCCCAGTTCCTCAGGGCAGAACTCACGGCGGCCGAGTCGCCCGATCCGGCTCGCGCCACTGCCATGGTCATGAGAGTCCGCGCCGAGGCGTTGCGGGACAGTGGCCGGGCTGAAGATGCCGCCGAGGTGGCGCGCCTGGCAGCGAACCACGCCCGGACCAGTGGGGACGAGGCTCAGGCCATCTACCTGTCGGTGGTGGCTGCTGACTCGTTGCACCAGGCTGGAGATTCGGCCGCGGCCGTGCAGATCTACGAAGAGTCGTTGGAGGCCGCCCAAGCCGCGGGCTTCAACGACCTCAAGGGGGCGGTGCATGCGGGATTCGCCCAGGTATTGCGAGATCTGGGGCGCTCCGAGGAGGCAACCGGCCACGAGGCCGAGGCTCGGCGCCTGAACCCCGGGGCTCCACCGCCGACCTGAAGTGAACGAATCCGTTGGCCGGACGGGCCACCTTCCACACCAGCCAGCCCTCGACGGGGTCAGAGGTCTGGCGGTGTTGGCGGTGCTGGTTCTGCACGCCGGGCCCACCTCGTGGCTTCCCGGCGGGTTCTTGGGGGTGTCGCTGTTCTTCACCCTGTCGGGATACCTGATCGCATCGGTGGTGCTGGCCGAGGTCGAAGGTCGCCACGGCGGACTGGCCCTCACCCGATTCTGGGCTCGTCGGGTGCGACGGTTGGTCCCGGCGCTGGTGCTCACCGTGCTCGGCGTGGCCGCCATGAGCCACGCCGTCGAGCTGCCCGCCAGCACCCGAGCCGAGCTGCTGGGGGGACTGGGCTACGTGGCCAACTGGGTTCAGGTGGCCAGCGGGCAGAGCTACGCCGCCATGTTCGAGTCGCCCTCGGCGGTGACCCACCTGTGGTCCCTGGCCATCGAGGAGCAGTTCTATGTGGTGTTCCCGTTCCTGGCCGCGGTGGCGGCCCGCCGAGGTCTGAGCGGCCTCCGCCGGAGCTTCGTGGTGGGGGGTCTGGTGGTGGTGGGGGTGGGATGGGTGGTGTCTGCCCGGGTCACCGACCAGGTGTTCTCGTACTATTCCACCGTCACCCGCATCCCCGAGATCGCGGTGGGGGTGGTGGTGGCGGGGCTGTGGCCCATGGGCCAGGCCGCCCGTTGGTGGGACGGTCCCTCCTTGCGAGCGAGGCGGGGGGCCGGTGTGGCCATCACCGTGGCCGGATTCGCGGCACTGGCCCTCACCGTGGCGGCCTGGAGGACCACCGATCTCGCCGACGCCTGGGTCTACGACGGCGGTTTGGTGGCGGTGGCCCTGGCATCGGTGGTGCTGGTGGTGGCGGCCGGTGCACCCGGCCCTCTGAGCCGGTTGCTGGGCCTCTGGCCGCTGCGCTGGCTGGGAACCATCAGCTATGGGCTGTACCTGTTCCACTGGCCGGTGGTGGTGTGGCTCACCCCTCCGAGGGTCGAGCTGGAGCCGGTGGTGCTGATGGTGGTGAGGGTGGCGATCTCACTGGTGCTGGCGGTTGTGTCCTTCCACCTGGTCGAACAGCCGGTGCGCCGGTCCCGCCTGGCGCCAGGAGCGTCCCATGGTCAGGTGATCGTGGCGGGTCTGCTGGTTCTGATGGCCAGTGCCGTGGTGGTGGTGCTGGCGGTACCGGGCGGCGATTCGGCCGGTGACCGCCCGGCTCGTGATGCCCCGGCGGTGGTGCGACCGGGAGACTCGGCCCCCGCCCCGGGGCGCGATGCCCCCGGACCGAACAAGGTTCCGGTGCTGGCCCTGTTCGGTGACTCCTTCCCCAACTGGTTGATTCGCGACGGCGGCTGGGCGGTGGACCCCAGGCGGGTGGTGCTGGTGGACGGAACGCTGGCGGCCTGCGACGGTGCCGAGGGAGCACCCGAGCTGCGCGGGGACCTGGCCGGTGTGGTCACCGAACCGAAGGACTGCACCGGTTGGCAGACCATGTACCCGCCGGTGGTGGAAGGCCGTCGGGTCGACGTGGCCGTGGTGGTGGTGGGCGCCAACGCGGTGCCCGACCGTCGGTTGGATGGCGAGTTCGTCGGGCCCTGCGAGAGTCGGTTCCGGCAGTGGTACGGAGGCGACGCTCGGGCCCGGCTGAGCTATCTGGCCGATCACGCCGAGCGGGTGGTTCTGTTCCTGCCGGTGTGGGGGGGCGAGAACTCGCGGTGGATATATCCCGAGGACCATGTGGAGCGAACCGACTGCGTGCGTGACATCTTGAGCGAGGCGGCTATGGAGGTGGCTTCGCAGGGGCGAGCGGTGAAGCTGGTGGATCTGGCCGAACTGATCTGTCCCGATGGGGCAGGCCGCTGCCTTCCCTACCGCACCAAGGATGGTGTTCACACCGATCCCGACCATGCCGGCGAGGTGTTGAACTGGATTCTCACCCGGTCCCTGGAGAAGTGATCTCCACACTTCGGCCGGCCATGTACGGCAGCGGTGTCGTCACCAACCGCGGTCGATCCACTCCTGGAGGTGGGGTGACTCGGCGCCGATGGTGGTGGACTCACCGTGGCCCGGCAGCACCAGGGTGTCAGCGGCCAACGGGGCGAACAATCGGTCGGTGACCGAGGCGATGATGGTGGGGAAGTCACCACCCTCGAAGCCGGTGGCTCCGACCCCGCCGGGAAACAGGGTGTCGCCGCTGAACAGGATGGGGGCACCGTCGAGACGGAAGCACATGGAACCCGGGGTGTGACCGGGGGTGTGGATGGTGTGGAGGCGGAGGTGGCCCACCTCGATCACCTCATCGTGGGTGAGGATCTCGTCGTAGCTGGGCAGCATGGCGGCGTCCTCCGCGGTCACGTGCACCGAGTATCCGGCGTCGCGCAGCTCGGGCACCGCCTGGATGTGATCCCAGTGGCCGTGGGTCTCCAGCACCTGACGTACGTCGAGGGCCCGACAGAGATCGAGCAGTCTCTCGTGTTCGTTGGCGGCATCGAGCAGTACCGCCTGGCCACTTCGACGACAGCGCAGCACGTAGACGTTGTTGTCGAGTGGACCGACCACCAGACGGTGGATCTCGGCGGCGGAGTCCTGCCAGCAGATTGTGTTCATGGGGTCAGTCTGGCGGGCGCGGCGATGTCCCGGCCGGGGGGGGAGGGATGGCCGGGACATCACCAGACGGGCAAGTGTCCCCTAGAGGCTCCTGCCACGATCTGACGGCACCGTGAAGTGCCTGGGGGCAGTGTAACCATGTTTCGATCATCCACCGCGCGATCAGTGACCCCTGACCGCGCGGTCAAGTCGAGCGCACATCGAACCCCAGGGCCAGGGCCACCGGGATCTGACGGGGGTCGAAGGTCACGTAGGTGACCGGAGGGGGCAGCCGGTCGGCGGCCGCCAGATGCAGGGCGTCGACGGTTCGCAGGGGCTGCTCCCGGCACAGCTCTGCGGCGCGGTCCAGGCACCGCTGGTCGAGAGGTACCACGTGGATCCGTTCCCAGTCGTCGCGCAGAGCCCGACGAACCCGGTCACCGTCTCCCGGCAG
>CAUJFC010000105.1 GCA_963169755.1 Actinomycetota bacterium
CACCGGGCCGGCCTGCGGCTGATGTCGGCGGGAATGCGCGAGTGCCTGAGCGACCCGGAGTGGGCGGCGTCTCAGGGCATGACCCCCGAGGCCATGGAGGACCTGTTCCTGAAACTGCGCTGACGTCGGCGACGACGACGGCCGGCCCGCTTGACCAGGCGGTCAACCAGCCGGAAGGCTGGAGGGTCCATGGCTGCTGACTCTCCCCTGCGCATCGCCCTGCTGGCCTACCGGGGCAAGCCCCACTGCGGCGGCCAGGGCGTGTACGTGCGCCACCTCTCCAAGGCCCTGGTCGACCTGGGCCATCACGTCGAGGTGCTGGGCGGTCAGCCCTACCCCGAGCTCGACGAGCGGGTGCCACTGGTTCCCCTGCCCAGCCTCGACATCTACAACGAGCACTTCCCCATGCGGATGCCGGGTCTGTGGGAGATCAAGAACTGGAAGGACCTACTGGAGGTCTCCACCTTCTCCCTGGGAACTTTCCCTGAACCGCTGGCGTTCACCATGCGGGCCTGGGACCACCTCAAGGGCCGCAAGGGCGACTTCGACCTGGTACACGACAACCAGTCGCTGGGCTTCGGTCTGCTGGCCATCGAGCGCATGGGCCTGCCGGTGATCGCCACCATCCATCACCCGATCACCGTCGACCGTCGCCTCGAGATCGAACACGCCCGAGGGCTCTACAAGAAGCTCACCCTGCGCCGCTGGTACGCCTTCACTGACATGCAGACCGAGGTGGCCCGTCGACTCCAGCGGGTGATCACGGTGTCGGAGAACTCGTTCAACGACATCGTCACCGACCACAAGGTGGATCCCCACCGCATGCACATAGTGCCGGTGGGTGTGGATCCGGACCTGTTCGTGCCCCACCCCGAGATCCGCCGTAAGCCCGGGATGCTCATCACCACCGCCAGCGCTGATGTGGCCATGAAGGGCCTGCGCTACCTGCTCGAGGCGGTGGCCAAGCTGCGTACCGAACGCCCCGAGGTGACCCTCACGGTCATCGGCCGCCCCAAGGAGGGCGGTGAATCGGCCCGCACCATCTCCGAGTTGGGTCTCGACGAAGCCGTGACCTTCGTGTCGGGCGTGTCCGACGAACGGATCGTGGAGCTCTACGCCGAGGCCGAGGTGGCGGTGGTGCCCTCTCTCTATGAGGGGTTCTCTCTCCCGGCCATCGAAGCCATGTCCACCGCTATCCCCCTGGTGGCCACCACCGGCGGGGCCATCCCCGAGGTGGTGGGCGCCGACGGCGAGACCGCATTCTCGGTGGAGCCCGGCGACGGCGGCGCGCTGGCCCACAAGATCGGCTACGTGCTCGACCATCCCCGCATCGCTGCCCGGGTGGGCGCGGCGGGTCGCCAGCGGGTGATCGACCAGTGGAGCTGGCGTCACACCGCCGAGCGCACAGTCGAGCAGTACCGGGCCCGACTCGGACAGATCTGAGGTCCGAACCCGTGGCCACCTCGCAGCGCACCCGCTCGTGGTGGGGTTGGGGGTGGGAGCAGGAGGCCCTCACCGACGACGAGTGCCGGGCCTACGGGGCGATGATGCCCGGCCTGTCGGCCAACCCCTTGCCGGTACCGGCAGTGGCCGACCTGGGTCTGGTGCCGCCCCGGCTCACGGCCCCGGCCACCCTGGCCGGGGTGGTCACCGATGAACCCGCCGAGCGGGCATCGCACACCTACGGCAAGGCGTACCGCGACGTGATCCGTGCCCTGCGAGGCGAGATGGCCACCCCGCCCGACCTGGTGGCCCGACCTCGCAGCGAAGCTCAGGTGATCGACGTCTTGGACTGGGCGGCGGCGGTGGGGGCGGCGGTGGTGCCCTTCGGCGGTGGTTCGTCGGTGGTGGGGGGCGTGTCGTGTGGAGGTGAGGGCTTCACCGGAGTGGTGTCACTCGATGTGACCGCGCTGGACCGGGTGCTCGAGGTCGACACCACCAGCCGAGCAGCCCGTGTTCAAGCCGGGGTCCTGGGGCCACACCTCGAGGACCAGCTCCGACCCATGGGGTTGACGCTTCGACACTTTCCCCAGAGCTTCGAGTTCTCGTCGCTGGGAGGTTGGCTGGCCACCCGGGCGGGCGGCCACTACGCCACCGGCCCCACTCACATCGACGACTTCGTGGAGTCGATGCGGGTGGTCACACCCTCAGGGGTGAGTGAGTCGTGGCGGCTCCCCGGATCGGGGGCGGGACCGTCTCCCGACCGCTTGTTCCTGGGATCGGAGGGCACGCTGGGGGTGATCACCGAAGCGTGGATGCGCCTCCAGGAACGGCCCCGGTTCCGGGCATCGGCCTCGGTCAGCTTCGACCACCGAGACGCGGCGTTCGAGGCGGTACGTGAGATCGCCCAGTCGGGCCTGAACCCCGCCAACTGCCGCCTGCTCGACCCGGGCGAGGCCGGGCTGTCGGGGGCGTCGAGTGACGGCTCGTGGGTGCTGGTGTTGGCCGCCGAGTCCCACCACCATGAGGTGACAGGGGACATGGATGTGCTGGTGGAGGTGGCCCGCTCCCATGGGGGAAACGTTCGTCCCGCCCGGGAGAAGGCAGCCGACGCCTGGCGGTCGAGCTTCCTGCGCATGCCCTACCTGCGAGATGCCATGGCCCGCATGGGTGCGGTGGTGGAGACGTTCGAGACCGCCCTCACCTGGGATCGGTTGCCCGATCTTCACCGAGCGATCACCACCGAACTGGCTGAGGTCGTGCAGACGGTCACCGGGCAGCCTGGCCTGATCAACTGCCGGTTCACCCACGTCTATCCCGACGGTGCCGCCCCCTACTACACGGTGATAGCGGCCGGGCGCCCGGGCAGCGAGGTGGCCATGTGGGACGACATCAAGGTGGCAGCCATGGAGATCCTCACCGCCCACCGCGCCACCGTGACCCACCATCACGCGGTGGGCCGCGATCACCGCCTGGGCTATGACCGCCAACGCCCCGAACCGTTCGCCCGAGCCCTGGTCGCGGTGAAGAATGCACTCGATCCCACCGGGATGCTCAACCCCGGGGTACTGATTCCGTCTCGTGGAGGTGAGCTGTGAGCCAGACCGGCAAGGTCACCGTGGTCAACGGTCCGGTCGCCCCCGACGGACTACTGGGCACCGGGCTGCGCATGGGGTTCGAACTCATGAGTGCCGGACTGCGCCTGGCCGACAGCGCGGTGCAGGCCGCGGCGGAGAGCACCGGTCTGGTGCCGACGGGGGCGGCCGGCAGCCCGGCGGCGGCCACCGCCAGCGCGGTGGCGGCCATTGGACGGCTGGCGGCGTTGTTGACCGCCGACCACGGCCTGGGTCGGGCCCTGAAACCCGGTGGTTCGCTGGACCGACTGTTGGAGGCCGACGGACCGATCGAGAAGGCACTGGCCGAGGGAGGAGTGGTCGATGCCCTGCTGAGCCAGGGCGAGGCGATCGAGCGGCTGCTCACCCCCGACGGCCCCTTGGACAAGCTGGTATCGCTGTCGGAGTCGTTGGAGGACGCCGCCACCACCCTGGCGTCGATCACCCCCATCCTCGAACAGCTCAGCACCAGCGTCGAAACCCTTCACGACGCTGCTGCGCAGTTGAGTTCGGTGATCGTGCCGCTCAGCGACCTGGCCGGCCGCATCCCGGGTCGCCGACCCCGGAGCACGCCGCCACGCTGATCCGCGAGCACCGGGCCGGCCCTACCGGCGTCACCTCGAGTCCCTGCGCTTGACCCGGTGGTCAGTGACCGTCAAGGCTGGAGGGCTCATGCTCACCGTCGACTACGCCCGCCTGGGCCTCAAGCCTGGCGACCGGGTCCTCGACATGGGGGCCGGGGCAGGACGGCACGCCTTCGAGGTGTACCGGCGCGGTGCCGACATCGTGGCCCTGGACTACAACCGGGCCGACCTCAAAGACGTGATGGGCCTGTTCGCCGCCATGCACGACGGCGGCGAAGCCCCCGCCGGCACCAGCGCCTCCACCGTGAACGGCGACGGCACCCGACTCCCCTTCCCCGATGACACCTTCGATCGCATCATCGCCTCGGAGGTCATGGAGCACATCCCCGACGATGCCGCCGCCGCTCGAGAGCTGGCCCGAGTTCTCAAGCCTGGCGGCACCCTGGCGGTGACGGTACCCACCTGGCTGCCCGAGCAGATCTGCTGGGCCCTCAGTGACGAATACCACGCCCCCTTCGTGGAGGGTGGCCACGTCCGGATCTTCACCGAGGCCACGCTCCGGCGTCGGTTCCGCGACGCCGGCCTGAAGCCGGGCGATGCCCACCACGCCCACGCCCTGCACTCGCCCTACTGGTGGCTCAAGTGCGCGGTGGGTCCCACCAACGACACCCACCCTCTGGTGCAGGCGTACCACAAGCTGCTGGTGTGGGACATCACCTCGGCCCCCAAGCTCACCCGCTGGACCGAGAAACTGCTCAACCCGGTGCTGGGAAAGAGCCTGGTGCTCTATGCCACCAAGCCCCAGCGTGTCGCTTCGGCCAAGGTCGACCGGTGAGCAACCTGCACCTGCCCACCGTCGACGGCATCATCACCGGTGCCCAGGTACAGGCCACCGTCGACGCCATTGCCGAGTGGCAGCTTCCCTCGGGCATGGTGCCGTGGGTTCCCGGCGGTCACGCCGACCCGTGGAACCATGTGGAAGCCGCCATGGCCTTGGCCATCGGCGGAAGGATCACCGAGGCCGAGCAGGCCTATCAGTGGCTGGTCGACATCCAGCGGCCCGACGGCGCCTGGCACCAGTACTACGTGGAGGACGGCATCGAGCAGGACAAGCTCGACGCCAACGTGGTGGCCTACATCGCGGCCGGGGTGTGGCACCACTGGCTGCTCACCGCCGACCTCGGCTTCGCCGAGACCCTGTGGCCCACCGTCGAGCGGGCCATCGACTTCGTGCTGGAGTTGCAGCAGCCTCGGGGCGAGATCCTCTGGGCCCGACACGCCGACGGCACCCCGTGGCCCTTCGCCCTGCTCACCGGGTCATCGAGTATCTGCCACAGCCTGCGATGTGCGGTGGCCCTGGCCGGGCTGCTGGGCCACGAACGCCCCGACTGGGAACTGTCGGCCGCCCGCCTGGCCGACGCCATCCGCCACCACGAGGCCGACGCCTTCGCCCCCAAGCACCGTTGGGCCATGGACTGGTACTACCCGGTGCTGGGCGGGGTTCTCACCGGTGATGCCGGCCGCCAGCGCCTGGCCGACCGGTTCGATACCTTCGTGGATGAGGGTCGGGGCGTGCGGTGTGTGAAGGACCGGCCCTGGATCACCGCCGCTGAGACCTGTGAGTGCATGATGGCCCACCTGGCGGTGGGTGAACGCGAGACGGCCGAGCGGCTGTTCGAATGGGTGCAGCAGTACCGGGTGGAATCGGGCCGCTACTGGACCGGCACCGTTTACCCCGACCTGAGCCGCTTCCCCGCCGACGAGCAGTCCACCTACACCGCAGCCGCCGTGGTGCTGGCCGCCGACGCCCTCGACGGTACCGGCCCGGCCGCAGCCCTGTTCGCCGACCACGACGCTGTGCTGCCAGCCCTGCTCGACATCGACGGAGATTCCTGACCTGTGATCATCGCCGGATTGAGCGACTTCCTCACCGGTGACCTCACCGACTGGGTCATCGACGTCATCGACAAGATGGGCTACCTGGGGGTGGCCTTCCTGGTCGCCCTCGAGAACCTGTTCCCCCCGATTCCCTCCGAGGTGGTGCTGCCCGCCGCCGGCATCTGGGCCCACGACGGCGATGGAGGCGTGACCCAACTGGTGGGCATGATCGTGGCCGCCACCATCGGGTCGGTGATTGGCGCGTGGCTGCTCTACCTCATCGGCGCCGGAATCGGCGAGGACCGTCTCCGCGCCTTCGTGCGTCGCTGGGGTCGCTGGTTCGGGGTCAAGGAGAAGGATTTCGACAACGCCGACGCCTGGTTCGACCGCCACGAAGAGTTGGCGGTGCTGATGTGCCGCTGCGTCCCGTTGGTGCGTTCGGTGGTGTCGGTACCCGCCGGCCTGCGCCGCATGAACCCCGTGCGCTTCACCGCCTACACCGCCATCGGCTCGGGGGTGTGGAACGTGGCCCTGATCATGGTCGGCTACTACGCCCGTGAACAGTGGGATCTGGTGCAAGACGTTCTCGGCTACGCCCAGTACGTGGTGGTGCTGGCCATCCTCGGAGCCGTCGCCTGGTTCATCTGGAAGCGGATCGTGTTGGTGCGCCTGCATCCCGAAGACGCCGACCCCGAACTGGTCCCCCCGGACCTGGTCGACGATGTCGAAGAGATCCGTCGCCGCCAGAGCGAGCAGTCACCGCAGAGCTGATCTGCCACCTCAGTCTGACGGGCCGAGGGGCTGGTTCCACTCCACCCAGCCGTGACCCGCTCGACCGTCATCGGAACGGAACCGGCACCACGCCCGGGGGAACCGGCTGATCCGGCCGTCGGGAGCGGTCAGACCCACCGGCGAGAACGCCACCGGCTCCACCGCCAGATCCAGGTCACCGACCCGCCACCGCCCCGGCCCCACCAGCCCCGCTGAGTTCACCTCCGACCGGTGGGCCACGTCGTCGACCCCAACCAACGTGGGCGATCCGCCACCATCTCCGGGGATCTGGAGGTACCCGGTTCCGTACAGCGGAGTGCCCCCGATGTCGACGGCGGTGCCGTGGAATCGGGTTCCGTCGTCCAACCTGCCCGACATCCAGCTCCACGAGTAGGTCCACCAGTCCCGCTCCCCCCAGGAGTGGTCCCGCTGTCCGAAGGTGTCGATCTCGATCGACTCGTCGGCCAGCAGCACCTGGCCGCGTACCCGGCACGGCACCTCATAGCGGGTCACACCCGGGTAGGCGTAGGCGGCCCCGTCGGTCTCCCAATCCAGGTCCAGACCGAACGGCACCCGGTCTCCCCGCAGGTCACCGTAGGGGGCCGTCGGATCATCGGTACTGAGGGCGAAGGCCTCCAGCCCCACCTGGATGTGATCCCCGGGATCGCCCACCACGTACTCGCACCACAGGCCCTCGCTGCGGATCTCCAGGCCCTGACGGGGCAAGGCGAGGTCATGGTCGATCAGGGTCACCAAAGGGCGATCGGGGCCCACCAGGGTCGCCCAGTACCAGGCCACGCCCTGGTTGGGATACAGGCCCAACCGGACATAGCCGGCCACTCCGGCTGCGGGATCAACGAAGTCCAGGTACCAGCTCTCGGACCACAGCTCCTGGTCGCCGACCGAGTGGGTCGCCTCGTCGGCGGGCGGCACCCGGTTGAACCGGTGGTCGGACGAGGCCTCGGCGGCGGGAGCGTAGGGATCGATGGTCACGGGCGGAAACTACCCGTCATCTCGGCCATTAGCGTCGAGGCCGTGGTCGAATTCCTGTCCCCGGAGTGGCTGGCTGCCCTGGACCGGGCCGCCAGCGAACATGCCGTATCGGTCGAGGACTCGGGCGAGGGTCCCTTGGTGATCGAGCAACGCGTGGAGGCCGACGACAGCCATGAACCGGTTACCTTCCACCTCACGCTGGGCGAGCAGGTCAGAGTGCAGCCGGGACCAGCCGACCAACCTGGGGTGGTGTTCACCCAGGACCGGGTCACCGCCCGGGCCATCGCCAGCGGGCAATCCTCGGCGCAGCGCGAGTTCATGACCGGTGGCCTGAGAGTGAGCGGCGACCTCCAGCGCCTGCTCGGCGTCCAGGATGCACTGGAAGCTCTGGGGGCGGCGTTCGCGGCGGTCCGGACCAACACCGACTTCGGCCCTGAACCGGGCCCAGATGCCTGAGCTTCCCGAGCTGGCGGCCCACGCCGAGCGCCTGGACCGGGACTTCGCCGGCTCGACCATCGCCAGCTTCCGAGCCCTGCGGTTCACCGCCCTCAAGACCGCCTCGCCCGACCCGGCGTTGACCCACGGGCACCACCTCACCGGGGTAGGACGGCGGGGCAAACACCTGTTGCTGTTCACCGACACCGCGGCCGCCCCCATCACCTACGTGGTCCACCTGATGCAGGGCGGGAGACTGCGTCCCGACGTCGGACAGTCCCCCAAACCCCGGGGCGGGATAGCCCGCTGGAAGTTCGACGACGGACGCGCCCTGTTGCTCACCGAAGCGGGAACCGAACACCGCGCCGGTGTGTGGGTGGTGGAGGGAGACCCGCTGAGGGCCGCTCCCCTGGCCGGGCTGGGACCCGAGGCCGACACCATCGACGTCGCCACCTTGGCCGCAGCCCTGGCAGCACACCCCATGCGACTCCACGGGTTCCTCCGCGACCAGCGAGCCCTGGCAGGCGTCGGCCGTCGGCTGGCCAATGAGGTGTGCCACCGGGCCCGGCTGTCGCCGTTCGCCACCACCGCCAAACTCGACGCCGACCAGACGGAACGGCTCACGTCGGCCCTGCACGCCGTAATCGCCGAGTCACTGGCTGAAGAACGCTC
>CAUJFC010000106.1 GCA_963169755.1 Actinomycetota bacterium
ACACCGCGGCGGTGGTGTCCAACAACGTCGCGCCCGACCAGGCTTGGTTTGTGAACGTGGTGGGCACCCAGCGGGTGCTGGACGCCGCCGCCGAAGCCCGAGCAGGGCGGTTCGTGCAGATCTCGACCATGGGCGTGACCCGCTTCGCCCAGACCCGACCGGAGGTGGCCGAGCGGTGTCTGCCCGGTAGCGCCCTCGACGAGCGGTGGCCTCTCATGCCCACCGGTAACCCCTACACCGACACCAAGTTGGCGGCCGAACACGTGGTGCTGGCTGCTCACGCCGCCGGTCGGCAGGCATCCACCATCATCCGGCCCGCCGACATCTACGGGCCGGGCTGTCGACCCTGGGTGCTCGAACCGCTGGAGGCGTTGCGCTCTGGCCGGTTCCTGCTGCCGGCGCGGGGCAAGGGGTTGTTCACCCCGATCTACATCGATGACCTGGTCGACGGGGTGGTCCGGGCGGTGGCCCACCGCGAGGCCGCCGGGCACATCGTCCACCTGGGAGGTGAGCATCCCGTGACCACCGCTGAATACTTCGGTCACCTGGCGAGGATGCTGGGCCACACCCAACCGCCCCGCAGCGCCCCCACACCGGTGGCGGTGGCGGCTGCTGAGATGGCGCGTCTGGTGGCGGTGGCCCGGGGACGCCACACCGAAGTGGGACGGGGGGTCATGGCCATGCTGGCCAAGACCAGGGCGGTGTCGAACCAGACCGCCCATGAGATGCTGGGCTGGTGGCCCCAGGTGTCACTGGATGAGGGGATGGCCAGGGTGGAGCGGTGGCTTCGAGCCGAAGGTCACCTGTAGGGGAGCGACGCCCGGCAGCTCGATGCGGGACGCCTTCGCCAAGATTGCAGCATCGATTCCAGTGACCTGCTCAGCGAGCCAGAAGTACTCCGACAAGCTGAGATAGCGGGTCACCTTGCCAGTCGCTCGAGGAGTTCCCTGTCCCTCTCGAGGAGGCGCTTGGCACGCGCGGTGAAGTCCGCGTCGGCGCGCACCCGGTCGATCTCTGCCGAGAGCGAATCGACGATGAGCTGGTTCACGCTGGTGCCCCTCACCCGCGCCACCGTCTCCGCGTCGTCGGCCAGCTCCTCGGGCAGCCGGACTGTTGTCTGCTTTGCCATGCCCTCACGATACCGCGACATAACGAATTGCAAGCGCCATGATCTCGGCCCCGCTCAGGCATCATGCAGGGCCTCCTCGGTGAGGCCACAGCGTTCTCACTGGAGATGGTGCTCGTCGATCACAACCATCGAGTGAGAACTGCAGTCACGCAGCGCAGAAATCGCGGAGGCCCCGCGATTCCTTGTCCTCGATCTCTGACACCCCCGGGGGATCACCCCTCCTGGGACCGTGGGGGCGTGTCCAGCAGCGACCCGAGGTGCGAGGTCATTCCTTGGTCGGACTGGTCGGTGCGGTAGATGTAGACGGCCTTCATGAGGTCGTCGGTGTGGCCGCCCCGATCCGCGATCTGACGCGAGTCGAACCGGCTTCGGTGAGGGTCGTCTGGGCCCAGTGCCGCAGGGCGTACATCGTGGCGTCGAAGTTGGCGTTGTCCATGCCGAGGCGGTGGCGGAGTCGACGCATCTTGCGGGTGAGGTGCTCGGGCCGAACCGGCACGGACCCGTCGGGCGACCGGCTGGCAACGATCGCCCCCTCGACCAGCACGGTGCCGCACGCCGCGGCCCGCTTTTCCATCGCTCGGCAGTGCGAACGGAGCATCTCGACCGTGTGGGCGTCGATACCGACCGAGCGGGGCCTGCCGGTCTTGATGGCGTCGGTGATCACGACGGTTTCGCCGGCATCGTTGACCGTCGTGGTGACCTGGAGGCGTGCGGCCCCGAGGTCGACCGCCTTCCAGCGCAGACCAGCCAGTTCGCCGCGGCGCATCCCGGTCACCGCGCCGAGGTGGGTGAGGAGCCCGAACTCGACGTCGACGTCCTTTGCGGCGGCGAGCAGCCGCAGCAGCGACTCGACATCCGTCGGCGTATCAGGGGGTGTATCGCGGGTCGCCACCGCGCAAGCGGCGCTGATACGCCCCCTGGCACCGAGGCCCGGAAACGGCGAAAGCCCCTGCGTGAGCAGGGGCTTCCGAACTGTGCGCCCCGGGGGATTCGAACCCCCAACCTGTGGATTAAGAGCCCGGCGAACAGTGTGTCGTCCCGCACCGATCTGTACCCTGACCTGCCGTTCTCTCGGCCGGTACTTACTGTTTCGTCCCGCTGGACCCAAGCGGTACCAGGGAGTTTCGCGGTGCGATACGCGGTCGTGACTCCGTCTCAGCGAGTTGCGCCTCGTGCTCGGCGCCGGTTGCGGGCCACACCAGGGCGGTACTCTTTTGTGCGAGGTCGGACGCCGGATAGAGATTGGTGGTTGTCACGATGAGGCTTCGCAGCGGGTTGGCCATCGCTGTGGCTGCCATGCTGCTCACTGTTGGATGTGGGCGCGATGGGGTGGAACCCACCTCCGCGTCCGGCGAGCGGTCGGTAGACGCTTCCTTCCCGTGGCACGTCAGCATGGTGGCGCTGGACAACGGTGATGTGGCGATCGCTGACGGGTTCAGCGACCTGGGTGGAAGCGTTGTCGGCACGCGGGTGTGGTGGTGGAACCCAGATACCGGATTCGTGGAGGTCGGCGAGGTGCCCTATCCGCTGGCTTCGCTGCGGTCCTGGATCGACCCAGGGGACGGAAGCGCCAGGTTCCTGGGCGTCGACTGCTCGGCCACCTCGCCCGGTTCCGAAGGTGATGAAGAAGACATGCTGCGCTGCCGAGACCAGCCGTTGAAGGGCTTGCAGGTCGACGGAGACGGGGTCAGGGCTGCTTCCGTGCCGGTCACCGCCAATGGCGACGTCGGGATCGACGTCACGGTGTCGGGCGACGAGCTGCTCCTGGAAGCCCTCGATTCGAGTGCGAACGACAACCCAACTGCCCCATGGCAGCTCTTTCGCTTGGACGGTTCTTCTTGGGAGGTCACCCCGATCGGGCGGGACTCATGGAAACTGACCTGCCCGGCCGCTGAGAGCGCTTTCGTCCGCTATCCACGCTCACTGGTCAGGTCGACGGATGAGTCCCGTACCGTCAGCACCGTTCGAGGTGGGACAGTGGCTCAGGGAGCCACTGTCGAGCAGATCGACGCCTCACTAGTCTCGCCGGTGGGCTGCTACGACGGCCTGGGTGCGCTCTACGGCGTTGCAGGCGCTGGCTTGGAGCAGGAGTATCGCCTTCTCACCGTCGATGGTCGGTCGGCCTCTTGGGTCAACCCGAGCCCTCTGCCTGCTCCTCCAGCTGGGAGTCTTCTGCAGCCGGGGGGGCCTAATCTGGTGTCCCTGACGCCAACGAGTGCGGGCCAGCAACCGTCCTGGGGGCTCCACGTGCTGGACGGTGAGCGATGGGTCGACTTCGGAACGTTCTCATCGGTCGATCCACCCCAAGATGTCATGCTTGTGAACAGCGGCGAGTCCATCATGTACATGAGCAAGTCAAGTGGCAGATGGGTGGTGACTGAGAGGTGACAAGGAATCGGACTTTTATCGGCTGGCTGCTGGTCGCCATCATTGGTCTGGCCCCGGCGTCGAGTGCGTATGCAGATCCAATTGTCTTCTCCGTCGCTCAACACAATATCCAGGCGGTCAACTGGGGCGCCGACCAGCACGACGAATGGGCCATCGCCCGCCGCTACCTCTCAGAGACCTCGATGGCCCAACTCGACCAGACGCGCGACACTGACCCCGCCCAGCCCGAAATCGAAGGCTGAGCAACACCGGGCATCACACCCCAAACCCCACCACCCCACGGGACTCTGTCTTGCTGGCCCGGCGGATCTCGGCGGGTTCCAACGGCAAGGCGAGTAGGCCCCATCAACCATCAGCTCGCCAGGTTGGCCCTCAAGATCGACGCAGGACAGGAGTGGACTGCCGCATCGACCAATTCGGTTCGCTCACGCCAGAATCTCTCAATAAGGGGGTGATGAGTGAGCCCGTGGAGAGTACTCAATGCCGCAACCGAGCCTTGGACCGACACTTCACCAAGAAGCCGATCAGAGTCCAGCTGACCACAGAGATACGGTACCTGAATCTGGGCTGGTCCGTCGAGCGAGAGGTCTACCTGATCAACGTTTCCATCGACACTTAGACCACCGCTACCCCACTCAATTACGACACCCCCAGTACCATCAACTGTCGCTATGTAAATAGAGAGCCTCAACCCGACAGACGGGAACACTACCGGGCACTCTGGATGCAACGGAGCAAGGGTCCATGTTGAGTCGAATGTGTGCGACGACACTAACTCACTGCCAACAAGTCAGCCTTCAGACAACCAAGCGCCCGTTCCCTTATCCCTTCGATGGCCTCGGGGCAGTCAAACTCGACTCCATTCAGCACTAGGCTAACCGCGACTCCGTCATCAATGTCTGCCATACAAAGTACCCGTCCCATCCAGCCGGAGTGCCCCAGAGATCGACCCGATTGAGCCACACCGTGCCCCGACATGGGGTACGCGAATCCCGCCGAAAACCCGCACACGCGTTTCAAGTTGGAATCAAACTCTTCCGAAGAAGATGCCAGCATGCTTTCCAAGTATCCGCCAGAAGGGAAAAGGGACGATCCACACGAGGAGCCTCCAAACTGCTGCAGTAGGGACTCATACCATGCCCCCAAACCCCGCGCAGAGCCAACCCCACCAAGAGCTGGCGTCAACTTCATCAGCTCCCCCGGAATCGCATGACCGAGCATCGGGATCCAGCGGCCTCTCGACCGGCCCCACCACCAGCCGAGCGACAAGCATTCAAAGTTGGAGAACCGTAGCTCTTCTATGCCGACCGAAGCTAGCAGACCATCCAGGACCTCGCCCGCCGGCGCACTGTATGACTGTTCAACGATGGCTTCCGCTATGACAAAGGGGGTATAGTCGGCGAAGGCCTGATCCTGAGGAGCGGCGGCTGCCGCCCACGAGGCTTCCGCCAGCATCCGACGACCGGCGACATTCGTACACAGGACCTGATACATCCGCAGCGCCGACAGCCCGGCTCGATGAGCAAACACACTATCGAGTGGAATCGAGCGCAACGGCCGCCGAAGGGAAGGCGGCAAAAGGACCGTGATATCATCCTCTGGCGAAAGGCCGCGGGCCTCTGCGATGGCAAGAGCCACCTGTACGAGCACCGGTTTGGAGGCGCACCAAAGAGGGATGCACGTAGACAGCTGCATCTCGGTCTCATTTGCTGAGCCTGAGGCAAAATCCACCTTGCCGACTGGGGACGAAGCGTATGCCTGGATGCCAGGTGACCAGTCATCAATAACTTCTGCCGCTACGGACTGCATCATTTGCGGATGAGCCCTTCGCCTGTCATCCATACTCACCCCACCACCATGGGACGGAACCGGCTAGCCATCGCTGGGACTGTTGCTTTTCTTGTGTAACCGGGGTGGGCATGTTCAGTTTGCGGCCGCGGTGATGCGGTCGTTGTAGTGGATGGTAAGGGTGTTGAGGATGGTCTTCCAGCTGTTGATCTTTCCGGTTGGGTTCTGTCGATTTTTCCGTTTCTCGGTAGCGACGAGGTAGAGCACCTTGAGGGCGGCCTGGTCGGTCGGGAAGTGAGTGAGTTCCAGCAGCCAGTGCGCGGTGTCCGGCCATGATGGCCGGTGCACTCACCTAACCGCACTGACTGCTGGAGGTTCCCATCATGGCGTACACGCGTCTGTCTGTGACCGAACGCGAGGAGATCAGCCGCTCGCTG
>CAUJFC010000107.1 GCA_963169755.1 Actinomycetota bacterium
TTCAGAATGGCAGCCAGACGAACGAGATCCAGTGCGCTGTGCCGGTCGAAGACGGCCTCCTGCTGGGGCACCAGGGACATTCGCCGGCGTACCGCCAGGTCCGTGCGAGGATCGGCCCCCAGCACCCTGACTGTTCCCCGACTGGTCGGGCTCAAGCCGGCCAGCATCCGCAAGAGGGTTGACTTGCCAGCCCCGTTGGGTCCGAGCAGCGCGGTCACGCCCGGGCCAATCGCGAACGAGGCGTCGGAAACGGCGACCACGTCACCGAACCACCGCGACACACCAGTGGCCTCGATCATCGGGTCACCGGAAGGGACTTGATGCGGAAGCGGGCCAGCGAGAAGCCCGTCACGGTCCAGATCAGCCAGGCGGCATACACGGCGCCGTCTCCCAGCGGGATCACGTCGACGGTCCACTCGTTGTGAACCCGCGGGCCGATGTCCAGGCTCAACGACAGCACCGAACCCAGCACCGGTAGCTCGCTTCCGGTTGCCGCCTTGAACATCTCGGCCACCGTCACCGACATAAGCAGCAACAGGATGATGCCGGCGGTGGCCACGGCCTTTCGGTCGGTGAGGCTGGCCACCCCCATCGTCACACTGGTGAACAGCAGGGTGATCATCACCCCGGCGACCGCCACCCTCCCCAGGGTGGTGGCGATCTCGGCGGGACCGTCGGGTCCCTGGTTCTGGAGGATGTTGGCCACCAGCATCAGCAACGGGGGGCCGAGGCAGACGATCGCCAGGGTGGCCGCCACTGCCAGAGCCTTGGCCAGAAGATAGGTGTCACGGTTGAGCGGCGATGCCAGGTAGATACCGAGCATTCCCGATCGACGGTCGGTGCACAGCATCTCGGGGGCGGCGAAGGCCACGAACAAGACGATGGCACTGATCACGTAGCCGTAGTACTGCCCGTAGGTGGGTAGCACCAGGTTGGTCAGGCTCTTGGCGGGAACGAGGGCCAGGATTCCCACGAACACCACCGCTGGGATGTAGGCGATGAACGCGGTCAGGATCGGCGGTACCTTGGCCCAGATCGGTCGGCGCATTCCCAGGCCGCGCTGGATGCTGTGCACCACAACTGATCGAACTGCTCCTCGCACGCCTGACCGCGGTCCGGTGTAGTGGCGGTAGCCCCGGTCGAGGATCTGGGCCTCGGCTCCGTCGAAAATGTCGGCGGTGACCGAAGTCGGGTCCGTGGATGCATGCCGGACGGGAGCCGGAGTCGACGATGGGACAGAACTGCTCATTGCTGGCCCCCCGGGGTTGATGGCGGGCGGAGTGTGTCGGGGGTGGTCGGTGGCGGCGGCGGTGGTGGCGGTGGTGGCGGCAGAAGGGGAGCGGCGGTCATGGACCGACGGGGGTCATCGGCGGGGTCGGTGCCAGCACCCACCCCCAAGAACACCTCTTCGAGCGTGACGGTCCGGCGGCCCATCCGTCGAATGGCCGATCCGTTGGCGGCCACCGCATCGCGAACGGTGGTGAACAATCCTTCGGGTCCGGTCACCAGATGGGTGCGGCCGTCGGCCACGATTCGGGCACCAGAGGCCGCAATGGCGTTCAGCGCCGCCTGAGCGGCGACCGGGTCACCGTCCAACTCCAGGGTCAGGCCTTCACCGGTGCCACGCAGTTCATCGAGAGAGCCAGCGGCCGCCACCGTGCCGCCCGAGAGGATCACCGCGGCATCGCAGATCCGCTCGACCTCCTCCAGCAGATGTGACGACAGCAGAACGGTGATCCCGAACTCGTGGCCGACCCGATGGATGAGTTCGAGCATGCTGTCGCGCTGCACCGGGTCCAGTCCGTCGGTGGGCTCGTCGAGCACCACCAGATGCGGATCATGGGCCAAGGCTTGGGCCAGCTTGATCCGCTGCCGTTGACCGGTCGACATGGTGCCGACCGGTCGGCCCCGTTCCTCGCCCAACCCCACCTGCCACAGGGCATCACTGGCCCGGTTGACGGCCTCCTGACGGGGAAGGCCGTGGATCTCACCGACGTGTCGTACGAGGTCAACTGCACGCACATCGGGGGGAAGCAGGTGATGTTCGGGGCTGTAGCCGAGCCGGGCCCTAATGTCGGGCCCGGCAGTGGTGGGGTCCAGGCCGAACACCCGGATCTGGCCACCGTCGGGCCGGGTGAGCCCCAGAATCATTCCGATGAGGGTGGTCTTGCCTGCTCCGTTGGCACCGAGCAGCCCCGTGACCCCGGGCATGACGGTGAACGAGGCCCCATTCAACACCGGCGTCGATCCCCAGGCTTTCACCACTCCGTCAACCTCGATCACGGCTCCAGACCCATGCGAGGAGGTATCGGCTGATGGCGAGACGTCGGAGGGCCGAGACGTGACCGGAGGAGCAGACATCGGGGCGGCCTGAATCGGTCGGGTGTAGTCAGCCAACGGTTAGCGGGATCTCGACCACGTTGATCTCGGATCCGTCCTTGGCGCTTGATTCGTACAGCTTCAGGGTCACGGCCCCGGTGTGACCGCCCAGGTCGATGTCGGTCTCGAACGTGCCGCGGGTACCGGTGCCAGAGGTGGCGGTGTCGAATCCGGAGTCCAGCGTTTCACCGTCAGAGTCGAGCACCGCCCACTGGTAGGTGGCCTCGAAGGTGTTGGCAGTACCAGCCACCGTGAACGACGCGGGCACGGTGGCCCCGGGGGCGGGGGACTCGATCAGGATCGCCGGGGTCACGTCCTCGAAATCGCTGCGGTCCAGGTCGGTGGACGGTACGCCCTCGCCGCCGATTCCTTCGACCTCCTTGCCGTCGATCCGGATGGTCACTGTCTCGACCGTTGGGAACTGGGTCACGGTCGCCACCACCTGGGCGACCCGCAGTTGCATGGACAGGCTGCCGCCTCCCGAGGCGAAGTCGTCGCTCAGGTCCACAGTGGCCGAGCCCGAGGCGATGTTCACCCCCAGTACCTCGGTGCCAGCGGGTACCTCGTTGGAGAAGCCGATAGCCGTCTCGTCAGCGTTGGGACCGGCGATCGCCGCCCGGATCGCGGCGGCGGCGACCCCTTCGTCTCGAATTGTGCGGGTGGTGGCAGCCAGCTTCTCGTCACGCACGAAGTAGACGTTGACGACCTGGGCGTCTCCCGAAGGCTGGGTTGTGGTGCCGGGATCCTCGGAGGTGTCGGCGGACGATGCCGTCGAGGTCGAGGAGTCGCCGCCGGTGCTGGAGGACGACACCTGATCGGACTTGTCCGACCCACAGGCTGTCAGCGTCATGGCAGCCGCCAGGAGTCCGGTCACCGCGGCGTTCTGGAGGTATCGGCGTCGTGCTCTCGGGCGGAACGTGGTGGGGTGGGAGGGTTCGAGAACCTGTGCTGAGAGCTTGTTGGCCATACTCCATCCTTCCCCATGGCGAGTCCTTGCGCCTGTCAACATCTGTCGAATTGCTCTGCGGAGCCCGATCGAGCGACGCCTACGCTGAACGCCATGCCCGAACTCCGCTCGCGAACCTCCACCCACGGCCGAAACATGGCGGGAGCCAGAGCCCTGTGGCGGGCCACCGGTATGACCGACAGCGACTTCGGCAAACCGATCGTTGCCATCGCCAACAGCTACACCCAGTTCGTTCCTGGCCACGTTCACCTGAAGGATCTGGGTGACATCGTGGCCGAAGCGGTGCGCGAGGCGGGCGGGGTGAGCAAGGAGTTCCACACCATCGCGGTCGACGACGGCATCGCCATGGGTCATGCCGGGATGCTCTACAGCCTGCCGTCTCGCGAGGTCATCGCCGACGCGGTCGAATACATGGTCAACGCCCACTGTGCCGACGCGTTGGTGTGCATATCCAACTGCGACAAGATCACCCCTGGCATGCTCAACGCCGCCCTGCGTCTGAACATCCCCACGGTGTTCGTGTCGGGTGGTCCCATGGAGGCGGGCAAGGCGCTGGTGGTCGACGGCGTCGCCCACGCCCCGACCGACCTGATCACCGCCATCACCGCCAGCGCCTCCCATGACGTGTCCGATGCTGGACTGGCCGACGTGGAGCGGTCGGCCTGCCCCACCTGTGGTTCCTGTTCGGGCATGTTCACCGCCAACTCCATGAACTGCCTGACCGAGGCGTTGGGGCTGTCTCTGCCGGGCAACGGCTCGACTCTGGCCACCCATGTGGCCCGTAGGGCCCTGTTCACCGAGGCGGGCCGGGTGGTCATGGACCTGGCTCGGCGGTACTACCAAGACGACGACGACTCGGTTCTGCCCCGCAACGTGGCCAGCCTGGCGGCCTTCGAGAACGCCATGGCCCTGGATGTGGCCATGGGCGGCTCGACCAACACCGTGCTCCACATCCTGGCGGCGGCCCGAGAGGCCGGCCATCCCTTCGGACTGGACCAGATCGACGCCATCAGCCGTCGGGTCCCGTGCCTGTCCAAGGTCGCTCCCAACTCCGACTTCCACATGGAAGATGTCCACCGGGCGGGTGGAATTCCGGCTCTGCTGGGCGAGTTGCACCGTGCCGGCAAGCTCAACGCCGATGTCCACAGCGTGCACTCTCCCGATCTCGAGAGTTGGCTGGCCGAGTGGGACATCCGCTCGGGTACTGCCAGCGAACGGGCGATGGAGTTGTTCCACGCCGCACCGGGTGGGGTGCGTACCACCGAGGCGTTCAGCACCGATAACCGCTGGAAGCGTCTGGACACCAATGCCGAGACCGGGTGTATCCGAGATATCGACCACGCGTACACAGCAGATGGTGGGCTGGCGATTCTGCGCGGCAACCTGGCCCCCGACGGTTGTGTGATCAAGTCGGCGGGTATCGACGAGAAGCTCTTCACCTTCCAGGGCCCGGCTCGCGTGGTCGAGAGCCAAGAAGAGGCGGTGGCACTCATCCTCGAGGAGCAGGTCCGCCCCGGGGACGTGATCGTGGTGCGCTACGAGGGCCCGGCCGGTGGCCCCGGTATGCAGGAGATGCTGTATCCGACCTCGTTCCTCAAGGGCGCCGGGCTCGGCGAGGTGTGTGCCCTGATCACCGATGGGCGGTTCTCGGGTGGGACCTCGGGTCTGTCGATCGGCCACGTTTCGCCCGAGGCCGCGGTCGGCGGTGTCATCGGTCTGGTCGAAGAGGGAGACCTGATCTCCATCGACGTCCATGGCCGCAGTATCCAACTAGAGGTCTCCGACGAGGTGCTGGCCGAGCGGAGGGCCGCCATGGAGGCCCGCGACCGTCCCTGGCAACCTGTCGATCGCGACCGGCCGGTGAGCCAAGCCCTCCAGGTTTACGCCGCGCTGGCGCTCAGCGCCGACCAGGGCGCCAGCCGCGACATCAGCCGGTTGCGCGCCAGGTAGCCGAGGTCAGCCGGCGACGGGCGGCGGTCGCGGCGGGGGCCGACTCCTGCGGCCCGACTCGATGGGGATTGCGGTTGCCGGGGTGGTCGGCGCTGAGTCATACTGGCGACGATGACCTGCTCGACCACCCTTGTAGTAACCGCCTAGCGCACGTCGTCACCCTCCCCGCGTGCGCCCTCGACCTCCCAGCCGGGAGGTCGTCGCAGTTTTCGGGGCCGGTTCGGCCCCGACAGACTGAAGACCGCGGTCCGATCCAGCCAGTCAACCACTCACCCGGAGAACCCGATGCAGCTCAATGGAGGCCAAGCCCTGATCAAGGCCCTCGAGATGGAGGGCGTGGAGGTGATCTTCGGGTTGCCCGGTGGAGCCATCCTTCCGGTCTACGACCCGATCATCGACTCGCCGATTCGCCACATCCTGGTCCGCCACGAGCAGGGTGCAGGGCACATGGCCGAGGGCTACGCCCATGTCACCGGCAAGCCGGGGGTCGCCATGGTCACCAGCGGCCCGGGTGCCACCAACATCGTCACCCCGCTGGCCAACGCTTTCATGGACTCTGTGCCCATGGTGTGCATCACCGGGCAGGTTCCCAGTGCCGCCATCGGCTCGGACGCCTTCCAGGAAGCCGACATAACCGGCATCACCCAGTCGGTCACCAAACACAACTTCCTGGTCACCAGTGCCCAGGACATCCCACGGGTGATCCGGGAGGCCTTCCACATCGCCACTACCGGTCGTCCCGGTCCGGTTCTGGTGGACATTCCCAAGGACATGGTCGACCCCAACCACCCCAACTCGGCCATGGAGTGGTACTGGCCTACTGACGCCGAGGTGGCGGCCGGGCTGCCGGGCTACAAGCCGACGGTCACCGGCCATCCCCGCAAGATCAAGGAAGCCGCCGAGCTGATCCTGGCCGCCGAGCGGCCGGTCATCTACGCCGGCGGCGGAATCCTCAAGGCCCGGGCGGCCGAGTCGCTGCGGGAGCTGGCCGAACTGCTCGACCTGCCGGTGGTCACCACGTTGATGGCCCGAGGTGCGTTCCCCGACGATCACCGTCTGTGCCTGGGGATGCCCGGGATGCACGGCAACTACACCGCCATCATGTCCATGCAGGAGTCCGATCTGTTGATCGCCCTGGGGAGCCGGTTCGACGACCGGGTCACGGGCCGTCAGGCCGACTTCGCGCCGCTGGCCAAGGTGATCCACGCCGACATCGACCCCGCCGAGCTGGGCAAGGTGCGCACTCCCGATGTTCCCATCGTGGGTGACTGCGACAAGATCATCACTGAACTGGTGGCCGCGGTGCGGGCCCTGCTCGACGGGGGCGCAGCCCGCCCCGACCTGACGAGTTGGTGGTCCACGCTGTCGGGTTGGCAGGAGCGCTATCCCTTGGCCTACGAGCCCCAGCAGGAGGGGGAGGGCCTCAAGCCTCAGGCGATCATCGAGGCGCTGTGCGATGCCGCCCCCGAGGACTGCATCGTTGCCAGCGGCGTGGGCCAGCACCAGATGTGGGCCAGTCAGTTCTGGAAGTTCCGCCACCCCTATACCTGGGTCAACTCGGGTGGTCTGGGCACCATGGGCTTCTCGGTGCCAGCGGCCATCGGTGCCAAGGTCGGCCACCCCGAACGGATGGTCTGGGCCATCGACGGGGACGGGTGCTTCCAGATGACCGCTCAGGAACTGGTCACAGCGGCGGCCGAGCGGATCCCGGTCAAGATCGCCATTCTCAACAACGCCTATCTGGGGATGGTCCGCCAGTGGCAGGAGATGTTCTACGACGAGCGTTACTCCGAGGTCTACCTGTCACCCGACCTGCCCGATTACGTGAAATGGGCCGAGGCCATGGGGTGTGTCGCCTTCCGGGTGGAGCATCCCGACGACGTGGCGGCGGTCATCGAGAAGGCCAACGCCATCGACGATCGTCCGGTGGTGGTCGAGTTCCGCACCGACGTCGCCGAGAAGGTGTTCCCGATGGTTCCGGCCGGGCAGTCCAACTCTGACGTCCGGGTGGCGCCGTTCCAGGTCCGACCAGCGGGCGACGAGGCGGGGGAGGCCCAGCAATGAGCACCGTTCGTCACCACACGCTGTCGGTGCTGGTCGAGAACCGGGCCGGCGTTCTGGCCCGGGTGGTCAACCTGTTCTCCCGCCGGGCCTACAACATCTACTCGTTGGCGGTGGCTCCCACCGACGACGAGCGCTTCAGCCGCATCACGATCGTGGTCGACGTCGAGTCGGCGCCGCTGGAGCAGATCGTCAAGCAGCTCAACAAGCTGATCAACGTGGTCAAGATCACCGAACTCGATCCCCGTGCCGCGGTCGAGCGCGAGCTGCTGTTGGCCACGGTCAACGCCAGCGTGGCCGAACGGCCCCAGGTGGCCGAGCTCACCCGCATCTTCGAGGGCAAGATCGTGGCCGTCTCCAACGAGGCGCTGACGGTGTCGCTCGAGGGTCATCCCAACAAGATCGATGACTTCGAGGACCTGCTGCGACCCTTTGGGATCGTGCAGCTCCAGCGCACCGGTCGGGTCGCATTGCCCAAGCTGGATCGTGAGCCGACCCGTCTCACCCCGGTGTCATCCACCGGTACCAGGGCGTCCTGATCGCCCGCTGGCGGTTACTCGTCTGGCTCAGCGACCGTTCCAGCACCTAGAAACAACCCTGACCGCCCGGTCGCGTGGCTCGCGCGCGGCCCCCACCAGAGAGCACGAGAGAACGATGGCCAACGTCTACTACGAGAAGGATGCCGACCGCTCAAAGATCGCCGGCCGCAAGGTGGCGGTACTGGGGTACGGATCTCAGGGGCATGCCCACGCCCTGAACCTCAAGGAGTCCGGGGTCGACGTTCGAGTCGGTCTCCGTGAAGGCTCGTCGTCGCGGGCCAAGGCCGAGGAGGCCGGTCTACGGGTTCTCA
>CAUJFC010000108.1 GCA_963169755.1 Actinomycetota bacterium
GGCCGCGGGAGGCACCGTGCTCGACCCCGAAGTGGTTTGCAGCCTGCTCGGCGGGCGTGCTGTCGCCGATCGGCTCGCCCGGCTTTCCCGGCGTGAGCGTGAGGTGCTGGACCTGATCGCTCAGGGGCTCTCGAACGCTGCCATCGCTGAGCGCCTCGTCATCGACATCAAGACCGTGGAGACCCACGTGGCCCACATCATGGTGAAGCTCGACCTGCTCCCCTCCCCCGACGAGCACCGCCGCGTCCTCGCCGTGCTGACCTGGCTCCGCTCGACGACCTGACCTGCGACAGAACTCGACGTCAGCTAGCGGAAGCCGTGGCCGCGGCCCTGGTCCAGAACTCGTCCTCGGCGCGTTGGTCCAAGGGAGAACTCAGAACTCGGCCACTCGGCCCGCGTCGAACCTCGCCAGGGCCACGACCTGCCGGGAGAACCGGGTGTCGCCCAGATAGGAGCCCGGTAGGGGCCCGTGTCCAATGGCACGCGGCCCCTACCGGCCGTAGTTGGTCAGGCGACCGTGAAGGTCTCGACCATGCCCTGGGTGAAGTGGGGTGGTCCGTCGCCTTCGCCCTCGGCGGTGGTGCCGACGGGGATCGGGCAGAACGCCACGTACTCACCGGGGGTGAGTTCTCCCATGCCGTAATCCGAGTCGCCCGGTTCGGTCCAGACGCTCACCATCTGGTCGAAGGAGTTGGGGAAGTCCTCCTCGCCCTCGATCGCCTCGAAGGCCTCCTGGGCGGAACTCTCGACGTCGTCCTTCTTGCGGGCGACGATCATCAGGTGGGGCTCGGCGCCCTCGTTGGTCATCTCGATGCTGACCAGCCCGGCCTCGGTCGGCAGGTCACCGGTGAAGTGGAAGTCGCCCGCTGTCACCTCGACCTTTGTCAGGTCGCAGTTCGCCAGATCGAACTCGTGGGCCGCTGTTTCGGCGGCGCCCACATCCTCGGTCTCGAACGCCGAGGCGTCTCCCGAGTCCTTCACCTTGCCGAAGGCCGCCACCAGCACCGCGACGTGCTCGTGGAGCTCGGTGGGCGCCGCGGCCGCGAGATCGGCGACGATCGGTGCCGCGTCATCGAGCGCCACGGCGAACCCTTCGGCGTCCTCGGGGTCGATCGACTGGAAGATCTGGTCGAGCTTCACCGATGCATCGCAGTAGGCGTCGAGGTCACCCCCACCGTCAGTTCCCCCGTCACCGGCGTCGGGAGCCGTCGCGGTCGTGGTGGTCGACTTGGATGCCTCGTCGTCCGAGCTGCACGCGGCCGTGCCGATCAACAGCCCAGCGGCCAGCAGGACCGCAGTTCCCCTCCGGACCTGGCGGCGCGCCGCCACCGGAGCCCCGAGAAGGGCGCCATAGTTCATCGCACCGTCGAGTGCTGGGCGGTCGGACATCGATCCTCCAGAGCCGGTACCGCACCGACCTGGCGCGGACGGACCCACCTGCGATCGTGATCGAGGGCGAGGGGGTCGTCATCGGAGCCACCCCCGGTCACCGTTCAGGGTTTCCCCCTACCCTCCGTCGGGCCTGCCCTCGACGTCGCGCAGCCAGGTCAGAACGGCGAGGACACGGCGGTTGTCGTCTTCGGCGGGAGGAAGGTCGAGCTTGGCGAAGATCGTGCTCACGTAGCCCTCGACGGTCTTGAGCCCCACCGAGAGGTGCCGGGCCACCGACGCGTTCGACCGACCCTCGGCCATCAGTCGCAGTACGTCGCGCTCGCGCTCGGTCAGGCGGTCGAGCGGCCCGGTCGGACGACGGGCGGCGACAAGGTGGGAGATCACCTCGGGATCGATAGCGGTTCCCCCGGTGCCAACACGTCGCACCGCGTCGAGGAAGTCGTCGACCGCCGTGACCCGGTCCTTCAGCAGGTAGCCGAGCCCGGCACCCGGCCGCTCGAACAGGTCCAAAGCCCGTCCCGCGTGTACGTACTGCGACAGGAGAAGGACCGCGACGGCCGGGTGGTCACGTCGGAGTTCGGCTGCCGCGGCCAGGCCCTCGTCGGTGTGGGTCGGTGGCATGCGGATGTCGACGATGCACAGGTCGGGTGCGTCGGTGGCGACGGTTTCGATGAGGGTCCTCCCGTCGCCGACGGTGGCGACCACGTCGAAGGAGGCCTCGCGCAGGAGCTGCGCGAGGCCTTCGCGCAGCAACGTGCTGTCATCGGCTATCACGACGCGCATGGCAACTCCGCTCGTAGCACGGTCCCGGGCCGTCCGGCGCCGACGTCGAGGGCGCCTCCGATGGCCGCGACCCGATCCCTTAGGCCCTGGAGTCCGCCGCCATCACGCTCGTGCGCCCCGCCGCGCCCGTCATCGCGTACCTCGACGACGAGCCGGTCGCCTTCCCGGGCGACCGTGACCTCCACGCGAGAAGGCGAGGCGTGCTTCATCGCGTTGGTCAGGCCTTCGCACACGAGGAACCAGGTGGTGGACTCGACATCCACCGGGAAGCGCCCACCGACGACGTCGAGGTCGACGGGCACCGGCAGCTCGGCGGTGGCGGTCCGCAACGCCACCGCCAGGCCCTCGTCGTGGAGGACGGCGGGGAGCAGGCCCTGGGTGAGTGCCCGCAGTTCGTCGATCACCAGATGGACCTCGTCGACGGCCCGGTCCAACCCTTCGGTCGCACCGTGGGGATCGTCGACCGATCGGCGCTGGATCATCCGGAGGCGCAACGCCAGCGCCACGAGACGCTGCTGGGCGCCGTCGTGCAGATCACGCTCGATGCGCCGACGCTCGCGGTCGCCGGCCGCGGCCAGGCGGGAGCGGGATCGCTCGACCTCGGAGAGTTGGACAGCGGCCCCCGCCCGGAGTCCGCCGTTCTCCATGCACAGCGCGCCGGCCGCCAGCGCGGCGGCCACGAGCGTGGGCTCGGCGGCAGCGAGCGCACCGTCCAATTCGATCTCGGCCACGCGGCGACCGGCGATCTCGACGCCGTGAATCACCCGGTGGGGCAGGGCCGTCACCTCGTCGACGGATTCAGGCACGGGCACAGGTGCACCGCGGTGATCGACGCGATCGCCCGACGGCAGCACGTAGGTGACCGTGAGGCTCGGGTCGCCCACCGCTGTGCGCAGTTCATCCTCCATCTCGGCAGTGTCGATCTCCCCGTCGCGCAGATGGCGAGCCGCGGCGTCGACTCGACGAACCGCCTCCCACCCCCGACGGTCGAAGCGGCGGTCGATCGCACGTTGGGCGATGCGCCGCAACGGCGAGAACGCCAGGGCCGCCGCCAGGGTGGCGACAGCCACGGGAACCGACGACCGAGCCCCGACGGCGTCCACCGCGGTCCCCACCGCGACTACGACAGTGAAGTAGACCGCCGCGAGCATGACCGATAGAAGGGCGTAGCGAGCCGCTACCCGCACGATCGCGTCGGCCCCGAACAACGAGCTTCGGCGCATCGCCACCATCAGGCCCGTCACCAGTGGGATGGCGGCCACGTACTGCACCCAGGGTCCCAGGTACGCGTAGCCGGGCACCAGCAGCGAGACCGTCGCGGTGATCCCCAGCACCGCCCAGGCGAGCTGCTGGCGTCGCTCGCCGTTGGCGCGTACGTAACGAACCAGGATCGAACCCAGGCCGACGACCCAGGCGAGCGAGGCGATCTGGTCGGCGGCGAGCACGATGCCTAGCCCGGTGGGCACGGGTTCCGGAACGACGTCGTCGACCATGTACCCCTCCAGCACGGGACCCCGGATGGTCCAACTGGCAACGGCGCCTACCAACAGGCCGAGCGCCAGCAGCACGAACAGGCTCCAGGTCAGTCGCCTTGCCCATCGCCCGGATGCGACGGCCCCGGTGGGGAAGATAAGGAACGTGACCGCTCCGGTTGCGAACGCAGTGGACCCGGCGACACCTGCGACCCACTCGAGAACATCCGCACCAGCGCCGGTGGATCGGATGGCGAGCGCGACCAGCAGCCCCGTGACCGCCATGCCAGCGCCAGAGGTGCCGAGGGTCCAGCCGACGGCTTGGCGGGGTTGGTGGTCAAGGATCACCAGGGCCGTCACGATCAGGATCACCCCGTTGGTGGCCCCGAGGAGCGGCGGCCCGGTGACGCCCGGGTGGTCGTCGACGAGAGCGAGGAGGAAACCGGCGAAGCCGACGGAGGCCGATACCCCCGCCGCGACCCACGCGGCGACCCGCATGCCGCGTTCGCTCACCGCCAGATCATCCCACGGCTCGAGGCCGGACGACGGCGACGCCCAGGGCCACGGCCGCGAGCACGCCGACCACCAGCACCACCAGCCGCACCGGCCCGCCCACCGTGACCTGCGCGACACCCAGGCACGCGGCTGCCACAGCCCCGGCACGGTCGCCGGGCCGACACCGCCAGAGCGACACGGCGAGGACGATCCCCCCGCCCAACCCGAGGAAAGACAAGATCGACGCAGCTCCAACGAAGTCGATCGCGCGGGAGACGTCCGCGTCGGAGACCGAGGTCGACGAGCTCGTGGATGTCGCCCAGGCGCCGAGGACGCCGATGGCGACGGTGGACAGCTCCCCGGCCGCGAGGACCCATCCGGCGGTGCGGCCCACCCGTGTCCAAGCGCGGAGCCGCAAGGAGGTCAGCACCACAGCAGCGACGAGGACGGCGGCCAGCACCACCAGCAGCGAGCCGATCATCGCCGCACCGGTGCCGGCCGCCAGGTCAGACCGGTAGGAGGTGACATCGTCAGCGATCGGGACCCAGAGCACCCGGCTGGCGAGGAGGACGACGGCAGCCGAGATGCCCAGGGCGGCGTCGCGTCGAGAGGTGGTGGCAGACAGGTCGGAGGTCATCGTCGCAACGATGCCAACCAATGCGCCTCCCGTCACCCGAGCCGGTCCGGGCCTCCACCCCAGGGGAAACCCTCCTTTCGAGATCGATCACCCAAGGAGCCGCGGACCGGCGACCTTGCAGATCACGGCGCAAGCACACGCAGTGGGCAGGTGATGGTCCCATCGTCGAGGGTGACGACCCGGGCCCGTGCCGGTCACGACGAGTCGGAACGACGGCTCGCCCACCGCACCGGTGTCGATCTGAGCGACGGCCTCATGAAGCGATGCCGCACCAGTGACCATCTGTGGCCCGCCGAGCTCGACCTCGATGGCGCCCCATCGTCCGTCAGGCAAGATGATCACGGCGTCGATCTCCTTGCCGTTCGAATCGCGGTACTGCCGGACCTCGCCACCGAGAGCCGCGGCGTGGACGGAGAGATCGTGAAGAACGTCGCCTCGGATGCCACGGATCGAGCAAGAGCGACGATCAGTCGTCGGATCACGTCCGGACCGTGGCGGACATCGGCAAGGCGGTGGATGTCGGTGCGGCCGACGTCGTCGACGTAGGAGCGCAGGCGTGCTGCCGATCGATCGACCTCGAGGTCCACGAGGGCAGGAAACCCGGGACGGAGTACGCCGTCGATCACGGCATCGAGCTCTGGGGAAGCATCGAGGTCCGTGGGGGGATGATCCCCATCGAACAAGGACTTCAGGCTCGCCGCGGTCGAAGAGTGTTCGAGCTTTTCCCGCTGGGGGAGCTGCCGAAGCCGAGGTCGCGGGCCCGCAGATCGGGATCTCCCGTAACAGGGACCAGGGTTAGCCCGGATGCGGCGGAGCGACGTCGGGGCACATCATCACTTCAGCCGTCCGATGCATCGCAGACCAGGAGCATGACATGACCACCGAAGGAACCAACGGGTCCATGACCGAGGCCGAGTTGCTGTCCCTGGCCAGGCAGGTGATCGAGGCCGTCAACGAGCGAGACCTCGACCTCGCGATGTCCAAGCTCGCGCCCGGCTACGTCGCGGAGTGGCCCGACGCCACCCTCGAGCGCGACGCCTCTATCGAGCGCGAGATCGTGATGATGACTGGCATTCCCGACACCCGCTTCGAGATCGGCGCTGCCACGATGCTCGCGGACGGCCGGGTCCTGGTGGAGGCGACCGTCAAGGGGACCCACACCGGCGAGTTGGTGCTCCCCTTCGGGGTGACCCTCCCGCCGACCGGCCGCGAGCTGTCGTTGCCGTTCGACTTCGTCATGACATTCGCGGATGGCCTGCTCGCCCACGAGCGTCTCCGCTTCGACCACCACGTCCTCATCCACCAACTCGGCGGCACCGACTGACCCCTCGACGGCCGAACGTGCCCAGCAGGCGAGTAACCCCGAATGGTGTCTCGGCCCCTTGAGCTTCCGCCGCCCACCGCCGCCGCCTACCACCATCATTTGCGAGCACTGGAACACGCACCATGCCTTCCCTTCCCACCCGCGCCGCCTCGATCGCAGTGCTGCTGGCCCTCACCGTCGCATCGGGGGCATGCAGCGGAACCTCGGACGACGATGGAGCAGCCGCGACGACCACGGCCGTTGCGACGTCCAAGGCCGTTGCGACGACCATCTCCGGAACCTCGGCCACAGCGCAGCTGGTTGCTCCGGATACGGAGAGCTTCAAGATCGACGGTGGCACCGCGACCCTCGTGTGCAAGGGCTCCGGGCCGATGCCGATCATCTTCATTGCCGGGCCCGAGGACTCGATCGCACGATGGGACGTGCTGGTCGACGACCTCGGCCAGCAGGCGCTGGCATGCCGGTTCGCGCCCCCGACCGGCCCCGACGCTCCACTCGCAACCCCGACCCGCCAGGCCGACGCCCTGAGCCAAACGCTCGACGCGTCGGGACTCCGCGGACCCCACGTTCTCGTCGCTCACTCGCTGGGTTCCATCACGGTGCGCCGCTTCGGCGATCGACATCCAGACCAACTTGCCGCAGCTCTTCTCCTCGACGGGACCACCCCCACCGCGCTCCTCGGACTCGACGAGGAACTCACTGAAGCGGGATGGGACCCCGACCCCACCCGAGCCGACGCCGAGGCGCCGGCATCGTGGCCCGACGTTCCCCTGACGGTCTTCGCCCGCGCCCCCACACCTGCGCTCCGGGGCCGCGGCCCGGCGATCGCGGACTTTTTGACTGCGGGCCCGCAGTACTACCTCAGCCTCACCGATGACGCACGCCTAGTGCAGGTCGAGGGAACCGGGCAGTCGAGCAACCTCGGCACCACCCGCCAGGTGAGCAACGAGATCCTCCACCTTGCCGACCAGGTCAGCTAGGACCCAGCTCGTACCAAGAAGTGACGTGGTGAGATGCGCTGTGACCCAATCCAGGTCTGGCATGAGAAGCGCGCTTGTCTGATGGCGTCGTCGGGGAGCCGTCACCCCTTGAACTCGCCGTCGTCCATGAATTCGCGCTCGACGGCGATGAGGGCCTTGTGAAGAGCTGACTTTTTGACATCATCGGCCTCTGAGGCGATCCTACGGTTCTGACTCGGTCTGCCGGATCGGCGAGTGGATGCGGAGCCCAAGCCGAGGGTGATCAACGCAAGCGGCTGGCGAACGTGGGCAGCACGCCACGCAACGCCTGTAGCATTGCCTCTCGGGTGATGGGCGGTCTGGTCCGTTTGGCGGCAAGGGCATCCACTACAGAGGACAGTGAGTTCCAGCAGCCAGTGCGCGGTGTCCGGCCATGTTGGCCGGTGCACTCACCTAACCGCACTGACTGCTGGAACTCACTGACTCCACCTTCCCGCCCGATTGTGACGCAAACTACGACAGGCCCAACTTCGACGCAAGGATCTGTTCGATACTCGCATCAGAGGCCAAGTCCCCGGTGGTGGGTGCTGAGGGCCCGGGCCATGATTGCGACGTGGAACGTTTAGAGGTCACCGGCCCCTGGCCGGTGACGTCGAGCGAGTGCTCTTAGTCCGCGACACGCTGACTAGAGCCTCGATTCAGAGCTGCGCCGCAGCGCTTGCCGACGCGGGAGGCGACGTCGTCCGTGCCGTCGTGCTCGGGCGCTACATCGACCCGGACTGGCCACCATCACGTGAGCTGCTCGACCGTCTCAGGGATCAGGGTCGGCATGACTCTTGCCCTGCGTGCGCCCCAGGCGTCGCCGGTCCGCCAGTGTCATTCACGTAGGCACCGACTCAAGCTTCGCGTCTCGTCACACCTCGGGTGTACCAGACCACATGGCAGGCGACGAGAACTTCCAGGGTCGGTCAGTCCGGGAGGGCCGAGCCGCACAGCAGATGGCTGAACGGGGATGGAAGCTCGGTCTGTTTGGGGATCAATTGCTGGTCCAGATGGGGAGAAAGGGGTGGTCTGTTAGGGTAGTCTGCTGAGGTGTCGAGCTACGTTCCGCGGATCGTCGATCAAGTGCTGGTCGAAGGGCTGGAGGAACACCCAGCCATCCTCCTGGTGGGTCCTCGAGGCGTGGGCAAGACGACGACGGCCCGTCGGCACGCCGCGAGCGTCGTTCGTCTTGACCGTCCGGCGGAGGCCGCAGCTTTCGAGGCGGACGCCGATGCCGCGTTGGCCCGGCTCGACGAACCGATCCTGCTCGATGAGTGGCAGGCGGTCCCAGGGGTGCTCGCCGCGATCAAGAGGGCGGTCGATGACGACCGACGTCCCGGCCGGTTCTTGTTGACCGGGAGCGTGCGGGCCGATCTGGAGGCGGAGACCTGGCCCGGCACCGGCCGCCTGGTTCGCCTTCCGATGTACACCCTCAACCGGCGTGAGCTGGCAGGCGGGGCGTCGGGGCCGAACCCGATCGATGTCATCGCTGCTGGCGATGCACTCTCGCTCGCACCTGTCGGGACTGCGCCGACCCTTCCGGAATACATCGAGATGGCACTCCTCGGGGGGTTCCCGGAGGCAGCGATCGAGCTCGGAGGACGTGGGCGCCAACGCTGGCTGGCGAGCTACCTCGAACAGCTCATCACCCGCGACGCCGTTGGCCTCTCGCGTCGCGATCCGGCGAGGCTTGCCCGGTACTTCGAGGTCCTAGCACTGAACTCCGCAGGAATCGTGAACAACACGACGATCTACGAGGCAGCGAACATCGACAAGAAGACTGCCGATGCCTACGACCGGCTGCTGTCGGACCTCTTCGTGCTCGACATCGTTCCCGCCTTGTTCACGAACCGGCTCACTCGTCTCGTCAAGACCCCGAAGCGCTACGTCACCGATCCCTCGCTCGTCGGAGCGGCACTGCGCGCCGACCTTGACGGTGTTCTTCGTGACGGTGACCTGATCGGGCGGATCCTCGATACCTTCGTCGCCGCTCAGTTCCGGCCCGAACTGGCCGAGAGCCCTGGGCGTCCCCGCCTCTTCCACGTCCGCGAGAAGAACGGGCGTCACGAGGTCGACCTTTTGGCAGAGTTCGGTGGGGACCGAGTCTTGGCGATCGAGGTGAAGGCGACGGCAGCACCGAACCACGGCGATGTCGCCCACCTCGAATGGATGCGAGACCGTCTCGGTCCGCGGTTCCTGGCGGGCGTCGTCTTCCACACCGGTCCGTCGGCGTTCCCCATATCGGAACAGATCGTTGCGCTGCCGATCGCCGCCCTCTGGTCGGGTGGCAATGCCGCATGACCACTGAGGTGCAGCGCGTCGAGATGAACCACCCCGGGTCTGGTGGAGACTCGTTCTTTTGGTTTCCAACCAGGGACCGGTCGGTCTGTTGGGGAGCGTAGTGGGCTGCTTCGAACTCGGCCGGGGGCACGTGATCGCAGTGGCCGTGGAGCCATTCCTCGTTGAACCAGCGCTTCGCCGTGTTCGAGCTCCCACGCCAGACAATGCGCGGTCATGTCGTGTCCAGCGACCTTACTGGACAAGGGCTTACGGTTGGTGGGCCACCAGGGACTCGAACCCTGAACCGGCGGATTAAAAGCCCGGCGAGCATCGTGCCGTTGCGTACCGACAAGTGCCCTGACCTGCTGTTCTCTTGGGCCGCCCGTCCCGTCCTGTACCGCTGGACCCACCCCGTACCACCGAGTTACGCGGTGAGATACGCGGTCGTGACTCCGGCGCGCCGCGCGATCGAGGCGACGGGCATCACGTCAACGGCCTGCATTCGCGCAGGACTGCCAATCCGGGGAGGACGCGATATCTTCAGGCACTTCCAACAGGAGGCGATGATGGGCTATCCGCGGCGTCTGGCAATTGGTGCGATTTCGACTGCGGCAGTGGGTACGGCAGCCCAATCGTTGCCGCCTGCGGCGGAGGCGTACACCAAGAAGATCAACAACTGCAACGATTCGAGCATCACGTGGTTCTTTGAGAACCACAGTTTGTGGACCTCAAGCAAGCAATCGTGGGTGCGCTCTGGCATCAATGATCTGCAGACACCGCTCGACTACGACGGCTCAAAGCTCATTACTATGACTGAGCATTCCTCCACCGCCGTACAAATCAAGGACAAGCCCTTGGGAGAGTATGGGTCGTCCGAGTGCGTATTTGGAGCTTCTTTCTGGGTAAACTCGAACTATTCTAGCTCCTCCTTCTACAGGCGTGTCGGGCGGCACGAGATGTTCCACCTTGCTGGGGCTGAGCACGGCGGACAACACGATTCATTCGACGGCCTATCTCCGTCCACAATGGCTACCTGTTTGTCGGCCAGTCTGTTCTCGAACTCTGGCTTAGAGCAGGATGGTGCCGCGTACGCGAACTTCCTACATTCCTCACTTAGCAATCGTCAGTTACACGCGAACGTTGGGTTTGAGCAGGGTTTCTCATATTGGGGCCGAAGCAGTGGAGCTGGTCCGGTAACTGAGCACGGGTCGGGTGGCGCCACCGGGCCCGGCCACATCCGCTACAAAGCAGTGGATGTTGGCGACTATCTGTTCCAGACAATTCGCGCTGTAACTGGCAACGACAACGAGACGTTCCGCGCCGTAGCTAACGCAAGGTCATTGAGTTCAAATTACAAGACGGTTGTCGGAGTGAACCTCTACCGGCGCACAGTGAATTTTCCAAACAATAGCCCGAATGGCTGCCAGTACCCCGCTGGAATCGTCGATCCGAACGGCTCGCCCTCTGTTGGAGGTTGGGTTAGGGCGACCGGCGGGTCAGCGGAGGTCGGAACCGGGTGGACGCAAATCAAGAGCAACGATCCATCTGAGTGGATTAACCCGCCGACAGCCGAAGGAATGGACTTCCAGGTCCGACTCAACGGCAGCGCTGTTGACCGAACGACGAATGATCCACAGTACTTCGCGATTGATAACGTGAGAGGGGAAAGCACATGATCTGTCGTCGGGACCTGGGATTGACGATGCTAGTTAGCCTGTTTGCCGTGGTCGGCTGTGGCGATGCCTCTACCACCTCCTATGGGGCACAGGATTCGCTGGAAGCAGCGACGCTTTACGGGGCGTGCGCTGACGAGAATGTGGATCTCGCACCTCCTTTAGAGTTCCTGTTGAATGCCAGGCATTGGGACCGTGTATCGTCCGTGGATGGACTAGATCTGGATCGCTCCGAGGCGGTGACGGATCGCGAGTCCTCCTCCGAGATCAAGTATACTATCGAGCGAGCAGTCGAACGAGGTTCCACTGTGAGGCTTAGGACTCACGAGAGCTTCATGCCTGGGATGGACTGGGCGCTCGTCAACAAGGCCGAGTTGTACGTTGCCTATGGCTATGAACCGGCTGAGGATGATGTGTTGGCTACCGCTCTAGTCATCCCCAATGACGCCGACCCCTTCTTTATTGGATCCTGTGCGCACCGCGGAATGACGACGCCATTACTCCGGTCGCTTGGCAGCGACTACCGGACCTTCTTGACGGCGATGATGGAAACCCCCATCGAGGAGCGCGGCAAGGTTGTGGATAGCTATCTTGGCGAGCCCGAGTCAGATGTTGGGCTCGTTCTTAATCCTGAGTCAGCGCCGACCGAGCTCCTAGATTCGTTGCACGACTATGCACTTGCGGTGCACGCCGCGTCAGACGCAATCAGCGGCCCTGGTACCCTATGCATGAAGATTGAGATCGGCTGGAATGACTGCATCGATCTCTCCCAATTGTCGGAAACCCCGCAGTTGATCACCGGCTATTATGGCGAGGACGGTGTTGTCGAAGTGTGGCTGATGGATGAGAATGCCGACCTGGCGAACCCTATTCAGATGTTGGGCACGCTTAACATGCTAGAGGTAGCGGGTCCGGACTTTGGTGCGGAAGCGGGCCTCGCCGTAGGAGTTGTCGTCGATGGGAAGCTCGATAGCAAGACCCAGGGATCGATAGCTATGATTCAGCCATCGGTCAAAGTGACCGGCGTGGCCGCGGTTGATCGTCTCCTGGCGGACCGTGCACTCGCAACCTCGATCGTTGGTGCGGAGATCGTGAACGAGTTGACACGAGTCAGCCCCCCCATTGGCGATGACGAATCGCATGGTGAGAATTGACAAGCATGAATGATACCCGCTCTGATATGTGCCAATCAGCCGGTGAAGCTGTTGAGGAAAACCGTAATCTATGGAGTTGATCTCAGCTGGCAATTGGACCGGTCTACGTGTGGTGGAACCCTCTGACTATGAAGCCATTAGAATGGTCGAGTCTCACCCGGAGTACATCAGCCGGTACAGGAACCGAGTGTCTACGCCACCGCCGGAAAGCTTCGGTGCCACCCTTTGGGCAGGCGTCCTCGCACAGTTCGTTGTGGTATCGCTCGATTCTCACGAAGCGGTAGGCGTTGTAGCCGCATATGATGCAAACTTTCGTTCTCGTCACTTCAGTGTCGCAGGGTTTGTGCACCCCGCGGTGCGAGGGGCGGGTTGGGCTGCTGAAGGCCTCGCGCTTCTGATCGACTATACGTTCAGGCAATTTGACTTCAGGAAGTGCTACGCCCGTGTCTTAGACGTGAATGCGCTGGACATGTCGAGCGTGCTTGACCGGGTATTCAGGCTCGAAGGTCGGCTGCGAGAGGATGAGTACTGCGACGGTACCTGGATGGATACTCGGGTTTACGGGCTGATGAAAGGCGAGTGGGAGGCTTATCGCACGTCGATGAAGGGTCTCACCGCGATAGGAGGTGGCGCGCTGGGACAGTGGCTAGAGACTACTCATGACATCAAAGCGGACACACCGCAATCTGTATTGCTTTCCGATCTAGGATTCGACAGTCTAGCTTTGCTGGAGTTCGCCGACCTTCTGTGTTTAGCTTCTGGCAAGGACGTGCCCGATGCATTGATCGGTCAGCTCACCACACTTGGAGACCTTCATCACTGGTGGTCCGTGGTCGTAGAAACAGGTGAGGATTCTCGTCTCTGAAGTTTGACGGTCGACTGGAGGCCGGCGGGTTCAAGTGGTCATGGCGACAGCTTGATGGGCAACTGTTCAGCTTCCCGTCGAGGTGGTCGTGCGGGCGTCAGGGCGTGCCCGCTGGAGAAGTTTCTAAACTTTCGCGTACCAGCGCGTTTCCCTCTTCGCGGGAGTGCGTGATCGGCGTGTGGGGTGGGGTCCTCGTGTAGCGGCCATGGGGCCGTCTGAACTGGTTGGTGTTCAACGCCAAACCTGATCAGACGGGGGTTCCCCATGGCCACAGCGGACAGTATGCGCGTGCGGTTGCACGTGCCGGGTGTGAAGGTGCTCGAGGTGGTCTCCGACACGCCCTCGGTGTTGGTGATCGCGGTGGCGGTGATCCGTTCGTGGGTACGCTGCGCCTCGTGCGGTTTCAAGACGCGCCGGGTCCGGGTCCTGATCGCCGACCATTCACAGCGACAGTCCTGGTGCTTCATGCTCTTGGGTTGGGCGGGGGATGCCGACGGGGCGATCGAGGTCGGCGATGGCTCGGTTGGCGGCGTAGTAGGTGTGGCGGTAGCCGTCGTCGTTGTTGAAGGTGGGCTTGTGGCCGACGAAGGTCGGCCCGGTCGGTTCGCCCCAGAGGGCGTAGTGTTGGGCGACTCGGCCTGCGGCTTCGATCCACCGCTGCCGGGCTTCAGGGTCCTTCGGGACTGGTCCGAGGTGCTCGGCGAAACGCTGATCGGGGTCAACAGCGACCTGTTCGCCTCGTGTTCGAGCGTCGGTGTCGAGTGCCGCTTGGACTTCGTCGACATCGCGGAGGTCGGGGTGTGCGTCGGCGATCCCCGCCGACGAAGCTCTCGCCGCCCGTTCTTGTTCGGTCCTCTCCTCCAGGTCGACCACCGCCCCACTGAGCACTGCAAGACGGCAGGGAAGGTCGGTGACCAGTTGCTTGGCGTTGCGGATCTCTGGCCGGTGGTGGCGTCGCCGCATCGGCCGGTCGTGCTCATCAAGGGTTCGCCTGGCAGCGGCGAGCTGGCGTTCGACGGCCTCAATCTTCTGCTCCGCGTCCTGAATCGATTCCGCCAAGTCCGAGAGGTGACGATCGTGCTGTTCGAGTCGCTGTGCCAGACGGGAGGCAGTTGCTTGTTGGCGGGCAGCTCGCTCGGCGAGACGCCTCAGTGCATCAGCCGTCGGGAGCTTCGCCGGTTCGGACCGTGCCGCGGCACCGCGGTCCGGGCCTGGCCTGTCCTTGTCGCCGCCCGCCGGTGGAGCGGGGCGGTCGAGGCGTTGTGCGGTGGCGGGTTGGTCGATCCAGGTGCGGGACACGGCTTCGGCAACGACCTCGGCGGCGGTGCGGTCGTCGTTGAGGACCACGAACGCTTCATTGCTGGTGCGGCCTCTGGTGAGCGGGACGTAGATGCCGCTCGTGCCGGTGGGGCCGTCGAGGAACAAGAAGCTGCGGTCGACGGTGCGGCCTTGGGTGGCGTGGCTGGTCTCGGCGTATGCGAGCTCGACGTGGGCGGCGACGTAGTCAGCGGGAAGCGTCACTCGTCCGGTGCGACCGGTGACGGTGATCTGGCCGTCGTCGTGGACGGTCTCGATGGTCCAGTGGTCGCGGTTCTTGACCATCCGGGCCTGGTCGGTGAGCAGAGTGCGGTCGTTGCGACGCGTGGCGACCACATCGCCGACGTAGGCACGGCTGGGGCCGACCTTGACCGAGCGGCTGTTGGCGTCGACCTCGCCGGCGGCGATGCGGAGCTTCTGGGCGATCTCGTTGAGGACGGCTACAGCCTCCCGGGTTGGCGCCATCATGGCGGCGCTGTGCCCGTCGGTGACGGCCTGTCGCCAGGCGTGGACGGTGGCGATCGCCATCTGGCGCCCGGTGCCGCCGTGGATGCGGTCATGGTGGTCGTAGAGGGCGACGACGTCGGTATCGCCTCGACGGAGCCGCAGGCTGGCATCTCGTTCCCAGGACGCGTCGAAGCGGTGGACCCGATCCAACTCGACCGCGCCAATCGTGTCGACCAGGCGACCGAACATGCCGGAACGCCCGACGGCGGAGAACTGCATCGGGTCACCTACGAGTGCGAGCCGCCAGCCACGTCGGTCGGCCAGGTCGATCAGCTCAGCCAGCCGAGGGGTGGGCACCATCGCTGCCTCGTCAACCACGACGGTGGTGCCGGTGGGGAGGTCGTATCGGTGGCGGGCTGGCCGGTCGAGTCGGTGTTCGATGATGAGCTTGTCCAGCGTGTCGGCGTCAATGCCGGTATCGACAGCGAGCACCTCCGCAGCCGCGGCCGACGGGGCGACACCGAAGCACGCCCGGCCTTGCGCGTGGAGGTGGGCGACGGCGGGCCGCATGGCGGTCGTCTTGCCGGTACCGGCCGGGCCAACGACGAGGACGAGGCGTCTCTGTCCTGCGACGGCCCCGGCCGCGTGTTGTTGGACCGCGGTCAGCTCGCCGTCGGGGTCGACCTCTTGGGCATCGTGGCCGCCTTCGGCCACCCAGCGTTGGGTGAGCTCGAGGATGTGTTCTTCTTCGTCGAGGATCACCCGAGTGGTGAGGATCCGATCCAGGGCTCCCTCGGTGACCGGCCGACCGTCCTTGCGGAGCGGCATGTGGTCGGGTACGGGTCGAGAGATGTCGACGGTGAGCGCGTCCTCGACATGAGACGCCAACCGTTGGGCTCGCTCGACGGCCTCCGCCGCGGTCCCCGCGAGGCGAGTCGGTAGAGCCGCCGCGACATCGCGGGTGATCTCAGCGGGCCGCCACGTCGACTGGGCGTCTCGCAACGAGGACAGAGCATCCACAACGACGTCCCGGTCGGTTGTCGCATCGGCTTCGAGAGGATCGACCCCCTCGGTGACGAGGTCGATGTAGCGCTCAGGCGTGTAGCCGAGGTGATCGAGCTGCTTGTGCCAGTGCTGATGGAGCTCCGGAGCATCCGCGCTCTGTTTGCTGGGCCGGCTGTCGGTGGCGGCCTCGCGCTCGATTCGCCACCGCTCCCGAGGAGTCGGGCGGCGGCCGAGGTCGTCGACGAAGCGCTCAGTCTTCTCATCGATCCGCCGGGCCATCTGGTTGGTGCGCTGAGAGAAGGCGTCGAGGACCTCATCGGGAGCGTCGACCATCTCGGCCTGACCGTTCACGACCTCGTTCCACCGCACCCCGAGACGGCTCGTCAGCTCGGCCCGCAGCCCGGCGGCGTAGAGGGCCGAGACGGTCCGTTGGTCGTGCTTGAGCGTCCGGGCATCCAACGCCAGCCACCGGCCATCGGGGGCCATCACCCGGTTCACGATCACGAGATGGGTGTGGATCTGCGGATCGTGCGCCCGGCTCGTGTGCTGACGAAACGCCGCCGCCACTAGGCCCTGGGCGTCGACGGTCCACACCTCACCATCCACCCGGTAGCGGCAGTGAGCATGGGTTTCGATCCACCCGAACGCGGCAGCCACGGCAGCGTCGTGGGCTTCGAGCACCTCGCTGCGGACGTGGTCGTCGCCGATGGCGTAGAGGACTGACACCGACTTGGGGGCCGAGCAGGTGACGTCGAAGCCGCGGACGGTGCGCTCGTTATGGCCGGTGCCGAGCAGTTCGCCCGATGCGGGGTCCCGGCCGTCCATGAACGCGAGGAAGTCCTCGTCCTCGACCTCCCCGTCCAGGCCCAGCGCGGTGGCGCCGAGGCCGAGCCACCGGCCGGGTGGCTCGTCGCCATCGAGGTAGTACCCGCCGGGGCCATCGAGGTAGTAGGCGCCAGCATCGGGGCCCTTGAGCGTGGTCACCCGGGCGGTCACGACCCACCCCCGCACGAGCGCGTGCACTCGTCTGTCGATCTTTGCGACGCTTGCGTCAGATTCCAGTTGGTCACGGGTCACTCCTTCAGTTCGACGGCCGGGTGACGGCGATGCCGGTCCCGTCCAGGTGGACCACATAGGTGGGCGGGTCCATCGGTCCGGTCGACGGCCGGGCTTCAAGGACGCCGGCCCGGCGGAGCTGGCGGAGCCGCCGATGAGCGCTGTCCTTCGACAAGAACCCCAACCGCTCAGCCACGCCCCGAGTGCTCGCCGCCACCACCAACCGCCCCTCGACCACCTCGGCATCCACCAGCAGGACGGTCAGCACCGCCACCGCATCCGGTCCGTGCTCACGCAAGAAGCCGAGGGCTTCGGGGTATCGGTGCTCGACCAGCACCTCCCCCGCCCCGAGGGCCACTGTCTTCGATTGTGCGGCTGGTCGAGGCAGGTCCGGGCGGCGCGCCCGCGGGCGCGCCGGCCGCTTCGCCGGTGTGTCGGGAGCGGGGTCCAGGAGCGTGAGCTGTTCGACAGACATGGCGACCTCCGTACGGGCCGAGATCTGGCAAGGGGTAAGCCCAACTAGGCCCCGGAAACCGCGCTCAAATCGCGGCCGCGCCGAAGATTTCCTTGTCCCCGATCTGCGACACCCCCGACCGGGTCAGTCCACCTGGGGGTTCGGTGGCCCTTCCAGCAGCGCCCCGAGGTACGAGGTCATCTTCTGCTCGGACTCGTCGGTGCGGTGGATGTAGACGGCCTTCATCAGGCCTTCGGTGTGGCCACCCCGATCCGCGATCTGACGCGAGTCGAACCCGGCCTCGGTGAGCGTCGTCTGCGCCCAGTGCCGCAACGCGTGCATCGTGACGTCGAAGTTGGCGTCGTCCATGCCGAGCCGACGACGAAGCCGAAGCATCTTGCGAGAGAGATACTCCGGCCGCACAGGAACCGTCCCATCGAGCGACCGGCTCGCCACGAACGCGTCCTCGACGAGCACCGTGCCGCACACCGCCGCCCGTTCCTCCATCGCCCGGCGATGCGCCCTGAGCAGCTCGATGGTGTGGGCGTCGATGCCCACCGAACGGTGCCTGCCAGTCTTGGTGTCGTCGGTGATCACGACCGTGCCGCCCGCGTCGTTGACGGTTGATTCGACCCGCAACCGACCAGCAGTGAGGTCGACAGCCCTCCACCGGAGCCCCGCGAGCTCACCGCGCCGCATGCCCGTCACGGCCCCGAGATGGGTGAGGAGCCCGAACTCGACGTCTACGTCCTTGGCCGCAGCCAGCAACCGCAGCACCGACTTCACATCCGGTGGGATGACCTCACGTCGGGCCGACGTGCTCTTCGGTTCCTCAGCCTCGAGCATCGGGTTCCGGCTGATCACCCGGTTCCGACGCGCCCACTTGAACGTGCCGTTCAACAAAGTGAAGGCCTGATGGATCGAGCTCTGGCTCTGACCCTCGGCCCGCATCACCCCTAGCGCACGCTCGATGTCATCCGGCAACACCCGCTCCGCGACCCGATCCCCGAGCGCCGGTGTGATCCAACGTTCCGCAATACCCCTGTAGCGAACGAGGGTCGAATGCCGGCGCCCCTTGTGATCCCGCAGATGATCGAGGAACCCGTCGACCAGATGCCCGACCGTCACGCCCTTCTTGGACCGGTCCGGGACGTCACGTCCGTCGCCGACCTCGGCTACCAACGCCGCGAGCGCCCGAGCCGCCTCCTGCTTCGTGCCGGTCACCCGACGGAACACCCGCTTCGGCTTCCCGTCTGTGCCGACGCCCGCCGAGGCCGCCAGCTCCCAGATCCCGGGGCTGACCTCACGCTTGGAACCGCCGCCGCGAGCAGAACGCTTCTCTTGGGTACGCGTCGTGTGTTCGATGGTGAGATGGTCCGGCCGCACGCATCTCGGCTCGACCGGGCACGGAAGCACCCTCGAACCTTGCGGCGCTTCACCGTGTTCGAGTTCCCACGCCACGCGGTGCGCCGTCGTGTTGCGTCCTGCGACCTTCAGCCGCCCGGTGCCGCGATCAGTGTTCGTGGCACCGAGCCAAAGGTGGTGCTCACCGGTCCTGTCGACCTTCTCTTCGAACCGCTCTGCCAGCGTCTGTGGCATGGCCGTCGTCCCTTCGTCGAGCGCTCAGCAGCGCTACAGCAACGTTCAGGACGGCCATTGCGAGGTGGAGGCCATCGACCACCGCCCACCAGCGTACGCCGCCGAGGGGTGCATCGGAAGGTGCATCAGGAGGTGCATCGCGGGCACGAACCGCGCAACTGGGCCTGATGCACCGTCGCCGCAGGAGCGCTAGCGACGGCCGAAACCCTTACTGACCAGGGTGATTCGGTTGGTGGGCCACCAGGGACTCGAACCCTGAACCAGCGGATTAAAAGTCCGATGCTCTGCCAATTGAGCTAGTGGCCCGCGACCCCGGAAGGTCGATGGTGACGCTATCGGCTGGATGGCTGCCAACATGTCCGGGCGGCTGGACAGGTCAGGATCGGTAGTCAGGAAGGTGGGTCCGGAGCGTTCTGATTCCAGGGGCCCGACACTTCGAAGGTCTCGCCCGGATTGTTGTAGCTGGAGAAGTAGAGGCGTGTGCCGTCGGGACTGAAGGCGGGGCCGGCAAGCTCGGACCCCGCGACGTCGTAGCGGAGGATCGGATAGGTGGCGCCGGTGCCCACGTCGACGCCCACGATCTCCATGTTCCCGCCATCTTCGGACACGAAAACCCGATTGGTGGTGGTGGCGACCACGTTGTCAGCTCCGGTCAAGTGGCGGGGGGAGGGCGTGGGATAGGCGTCGTCGTACACCACGGTCAGGAGTCCGTTACCGGGGCTGTAGCGCCACAACCGGTTGTCACCCTTGGTCGTGAAGAACACCTGCCCATCGGTTATCGACACGCCCTCACCGCCGTTGAACGCCTTGATGGGTGATCCGAAATTCTGGTAGCGGGTGTATACGGGGTAGCCGCCCGGGTCCGGTACCGTCGCCCACCCGACCACACCTTCACCGAGATCGACCATGACCTCGAGGAGCCCGGACGACAGGTCGCCCCAGGTGGTGGGGGTGAAGCGGTAGAACCCACCATCGGGGCGATCTTCGGTCTGGTAGATGCAGTGGTTCACCACGTCGGCGGCGACCGCCTCCCGGAAGAATCTCCCCATCGCCGGTCTCGGAATTCCCTGCCCCGGACCCGACGGGTCGCACTCGTAGGCCCGGCCGCGTTCGATCTCCTCACAGCTGATCCAGCGGAGCCCCGCCGTTGTTGGCACCAGCCCACCTGAGCAGTTGTTGGCTGTCCCGCTGAGGATGGCGTGGGCCGCGGTCACCTGACCGGTGGTGTCGAACACGATGGCTCCGGCACCTCCTGGGATGGTCTCGCTGTTGGAGACGTAGGCCCAGCCGGTCAGAGTGTCGCCGTCCAGGAGGGGAACGACGCCGCCGCCGTCGGGATCGTCATGCCACACGTATCCGGTACCCGTGCCATCACCTCGCATGACCTCGCTGCCGGTGGTGGCGAGCAGGCGGGCGGTGAAGCCCGGCGGTACGTGAAGGTTGGGAACAGCCGAGGGTTGGAGAGGCCCGAAGTTGACCCGGGTGATCGGCTCGCATGCCGCGAGCACCGGCAGCCCGAGCCCAACTGCACCCACCAAACGGATGAAGTCACGACGGAGCATCGGCGGCACTCCTCACGAGATGACGGCCACTGGCCCTGTTCACGGTACGCACCCGAGCGGATGGGCGCACCCTTCTTCGCGGCCAGGTTGGATAGATCTCGGCTTTCGAGTCTGTTCAGCCATGCCGTGCTTGTCTGGTTGGTGCGCCAGTCGGCTCACCTCCTACGCCGAACATGTCACCGGGAGAACGGAAGTTCCTAGGCTGCCCCTCATGCTGATCAGACTGGGCGGCGAAGAACTGGCGATCGTGGGTCGGGCCCGCGTCTACATCTGCGGGATCACTCCCTATGACGCCACTCACGTGGGGCATGCCGCCACCTTCGTGTGGAGCGACGTGGTGGTGCGGTTCCTGCGTGCGCTGGGTCACGAGGTGCAAGTCACCCGGAACATCACCGACGTGGACGACAGCCTTCTGTCACGTGCCCGGGACACCGGGACTCCCTGGCGCACACTGGCAACCCGTCAGACCTACCAGTTCGAAGACGACATGGCTCGCCTCGGGGTTTCCACTCCGACCTACGAGCCCCAGGCCCACAACTACATCTCCGAGGTGTTGGAGCTGACCGAGGCCTTGGTGGAGCTGGGGCACGCCTATGTCAACGACGGCACGGTGTACGCCCGGCGCGGAGACGTGGTGGAACGGGCCGGTCTGACGGTCGAGAGGGCACGGTCCCTGGCCTCTGACCGGGGCGAGGACCCGGCCGATCCAGCCAAAGAGGACCCCCTTGACACCGTGCTGTGGCAGCGGGTGAGCGACGATGCTGACGGGCCGGGCTGGGACAGCCCCTGGGGGCGAGGCCGGCCCGGCTGGCACGTGGAGTGCTCGGCCATGGCGCTGGCCACCCTGGGGCCCGGTGTCGATGTCCACTGCGGTGGCTCCGACCTGGCCTTCCCTCATCACGCCTTCGAGACCGCCCACGCCGAGATCGTCACGGGAGTCAGACCCTTCGCCCGGTCCTGGGTGCACGTCGGTGCCGTCCACTACCAGGGTCAGAAGATGGCCAAGTCGGTGGGGAACCTGGTGTTCGTCCGCGATCTCCTGGCCGATCATTCGGCGGCCGCCCTGCGACTCCTGATCTGTGATCGACGGTGGTGGGACGAGTGGACCTTCGATCCCGCCGACCTCGCCGAGGCCGAGGCTCGGGTGGAAGCTCTTCGAGTGTCGGCCTCGACCGGTACCGGAGGCGAAATGGCCCGCGACCGGGTGCTGGCCGCCCTGGCCGACGACCTCGACCTGCCGACGGCGCTGGCGGTGGCCGAGGCCGAGGGTGGCGAGGCGGCAGCCACCGTGTTGGACGTGGTGGGTCTTCACCCATTCGAGGCGACGGCCCGCACGTCGATGCTGCCCAACCCCTGAACTGACATCCGCCCCGGCCCGAGAGGTCTTGACGGTGGTGGGCGCAGGCATAGCCTGGCGACCAGCACCCGCATCCCGTCACCCGCCGAGAGGACGATGCCATGGCCAGGGCCGACGTTGCAGCCGAGCGCTCGGCATCGAGGGCCACGTCGTCGGGTTCGGTGACTTTGAGCGGGGTCACCCGTCGCTTCGGCGACATGGTGGCTGTTGACGGACTGGACATCGATGTTGCCGACGGTGAGTTCTTGGTGTTGCTCGGCCCGTCGGGCTGTGGAAAGTCAACCGCTCTGCGGATGATCGCCGGACTCGACGTTCCCGACGAGGGGACGGTGGCCATCGGAGGTGTCGACGTGACCGATGTGCTGGCCAGCGACCGGGACGTGGCCATGGTTTTCCAGAGTTACGCCCTCTATCCGCACATGACCGTGCGTCGAAACATCGAGTTTCCGCTCCGCAACCGCAAGGTACCCAGAGCTGACCGTGACTCGGCGGTCGCCGAGGCCAGCCGGATGCTCGGGCTCGATGACCTGCTGGATCGTCGGCCGTCGCAACTGTCGGGTGGTCAACGTCAACGTGTGGCACTGGCCCGGGCGGTGGTGCGCCAACCAGCGGTGTTCCTGATGGATGAGCCGCTGTCCAACCTCGATGCCAAACTGCGGGTGCAAACCCGGGCCGAACTCATCGAACTCCAGCGGCGGCTGGCGGTGACCACGATCTACGTGACCCACGACCAGGTCGAGGCCATGACCATGGGTCACCGCATAGCGGTCATGGTGGCCGGAGTGCTCCAGCAGGTGGGCCCGCCCGGGGAGGTGTACGACAAGCCAGCAAACGTGTTCGTGGCCGGCTTCATCGGCAACCCTCCGATGAACCTGCTGACGGCGTCTGTGCCCTCCTCAGCCGTCGGCAAGTCCGATGATGTCGACCCGGCCGCGCTGATGGTTGGGCCCGATCGGGTGATGGTTCCGGCCGCTTTGGCCCGGGCGGCCGTCGACGCCACCGAGACCGAGGTGGTGGTTGGGGTGCGACCCGAGAACGTGCGTCTCGCCACCGACGAGGGCCTACCGGTGACGGTGACCCTGATCGAATCCCTAGGGCACGAGCGGCACCTGGTGTGTGCCACCGCCGATGGGCAGAGCGTGATAGTCAGGGTGGACCCGTCGGTTCCCCAGCCGCACCCCGGAGACCCCCTGTGCTTGGCGTGGAACCCTGAAGATGTTCACCTGTTCTCCGGTGCCGACGGCCGTCGGCTGGCGCCGTGACCAGAGACGCTGTCGCCCCGGGTAGCGAGCACCTGCCCACTGCCCGGCTTCGCACCCACCGAGGTCGGCGACGCCGGGACGCTGCTCTGGCTTACCTGTTGGTGTCACCTTCGCTGGTGATCTTCACGGTGTTCGTGGCCTATCCCTTCGGCCGCAACATCTGGCTGGGTCTCTACCGGACTCCACCGTTTCCCGGGCTGCCCCGGCGCTACGCCGCGTATGAGCAGTACCAGCAGATCCTCACCTCCCCCGAGTTCGTGGCCAGCCTGCGTACTACTGCGTTGTTCCTGTTGATGACGGTGCCGACCGGGTTGGCTCTGGGTCTGCTCCTAGCGGTGGCGGCCCACCAGCGCCTCCGGGGAATCGCGATATACCGAACCATCTTCTCTTCGACCGTCGCCACCTCGATCGCGGTGGCGTCGGTGATCTTCTTCACCCTTCTGAACCCTCAGGTGGGGCTGCTCACCTGGTGGCTGGGAAGAGAGGGGCAACCGTCGGTCCTGGCCGATCCTCAGTGGGCCCTGGTGGCGGTTTCGGGGGTGACGGTGTGGCAGAACCTGGGGCTGTCGTTCATCTTGATGTCGGCCGGGCTCCAGGCGGTGCCCGATGACCTGTTGGAGGCGGCGTCGGTGGACGGAGCCGGCCCGTGGTCCCGTCTGGTGAACGTGACCCTGCCCATGCTGTCACCGACCCTGTTCTTCTCGGCGGTGGTGGGAGGCATCCTGTCATTGCAGGCCTTCGGCCAGATCGACCTGCTCACCGAGGGTGGGCCACTGCGGAAAACCAACGTGCTGGTGTACGCCATGTACGACGCCGTGTTCCGTCAGAACAACGAAGGCAAGGCGGCTGTCCTGTCGGTGGCGCTGTTCGGTCTGACGCTGCTGCTGACCCTGGTTCAGATACGACTCCTCGAACGGCGGGTCACCTATGAACGCTGAACCCACCTCCGCGTCCAGCGAAGAGCCGGCCACGGGCGAGACAGCGCTGAGCGAGACGGCCTCGACCGGTACCTCGACGGTGCGGTCCCGGCGACGTCGCAACCGCACCGTCGCTCGCTTGCGCCTGGCTGCCCGGTACCTGGTGCTGACCGCGCTGGCCGTGGTGATCTTCTTTCCGATCTACATCACGGTGGTCAACTCTCTGCTGCAACCCGAGCAGATCGCCGCTCGACCCCCCACCCTCTTCCCCACTGACCCGGACTGGTCGTCGTACAGCACCGCGTGGAGTCAGGGGCATCTCGGGCGCTATCTGATGAACAGCTTCGTGGTGACGGTGCTGATCGTGGCCGGACAGGTTGTCACCTCGGTGCTGGCGGCCTACGCCTTCGCCTTCTTGGACTTTCCGTTCCGGCGGACGCTGTTCGTGTTCTTCCTGGCCACGATGATGATTCCCTTCGAGGTCACCTTCTTCACCAACCAGGCGACGATCGTTTCGCTCGGCTGGTACGACAGCTACCTCGCTCTGACCGTGCCGTTCCTGGCCACCGGATTCGGAGCGTTCCTCATCCGCCAGTCGTTCCTGGCCCTGCCCCCTCAGCTTCGCGACGCCGCCGAACTCGACGGGGCCGGACACTGGCGGTTCCTCACCAGGGTGGCGGTGCCGCTGGCTAGGCCGGGGATAGCGGCTCTGGCTCTGTTCTCGTTCTTCGGGGCATTCAACCAGTACCTGTGGCCTCTGATCGTCACCCGTGACGAGCGGCTCAGAACCGTACAGATCGGTCTCAAGTATCTGCGGGGATCTCAGATCGATCAGATAAACGTGACCTTCGCCGGCACCATCCTGGCGGCCTTGCCGTTGTTCGTGCTGTTGATCGTGTTCCAAAAGCAGTTGGTGCGGGGACTCACGGCCGGGGCGGTGAAGGGATGACCCGCTCGCCTCGACGTTGGTCGATAGCGGCCGTGGCTGCCCTGGGGCTGTTGGCGGGTGCGTTATCGGCATGCAGCGCTGATGACCGGGTGGGCGGAACGTTCGATACCACCGTCAACCCCGCCGATTGTGGGATAGCGAACCTGGAACGCGCCAGCGGGCCGGTAACGGTGGTGTTCTGGCACACGATGGTGCGCAGCAATCTCGACTGGTTGGTGGCCACCACCAAGGCGTTCAACGACTCCCAGGACAAGGTCAAAGTGGTCCTGCGTCAGCAGCCGAACTACCAGGACCTGTTCACCAAGTACAAGGCCGGCCTGGCCAGCGGCGACCTGCCCGACCTGGTGCAGGCCGAGGAGACCGTGGTCCAGCAGATGATCGACAGCCGCTCGACCATTCCGGTGCAGGCGTGCATCGACGCCACCGACTACGACCTGAGCGACTTCCTCCCCCGGGGGTTGGCCTACTACGAGACCGGAGGAGTGCAGCGGGCCATGCCGTGGGCCATCTCCAACCCGGTGCTGTTCTACAACCGGGTCGCCTTCGAGCGGGCCGGCCTGGATCCCGACCGACCGCCCCGCACCCTGGACGAGGTTCGGGAGATGTCCGAGCAGATCGTGAAGTCGGGGGCGGCCAAGTACGGGGTGGCGCTGAAGCCAGCGCCGTACATCTACGAGTATCTGCTGGCCAAGAGCGGCGGTGAACTGGTTGACAACGGAAATGGTCGCCGGTCGCGAGCACAGCACGCCAACCTCACCAGCCCGACGTCGCTGGCCATCTGGAACTGGTGGAATGAGATGCTCGACGATGACCTGGCCCTGGACACCGGCAGCGACCCGAACAACATCGACCACCTGCTGGCCCTGGCCAACGAGACCGAGGGGGCGGCCATGACCTTCGAATCGTCGTCGGCCATCGGCCCCATCGACGAGGTCCTCTCGTCGGGGGCGTTCCCCTCGGTGAAGCCCGGTACCGCCCCGCTTCCGGCGCTGACCGAAGGCGGAGGCGTGCCAGTTGGTGACGGTGCCCTCTGGATTCCACGAGGGTCCGATCCAGCCCGGCGGGCCGCGGCCTGGATGTTCATCGAGTATCTGAGCGAACCGGCCCAGCAGGCCTCGATGGCGGTGGCCGGCGGTTATGTACCCACGGTGAAGGGAGCGGTGAGCGAGCCGGCTCTGGTAGAGCACTGGAAGGCCAAGCCCATCTTCCGGGTGGGTTATGACCAACTCCTGGCGGGCGAACTGACCGACGCCAACGTAGGCACCCTGGTGGGCGAGTACCAGGGCTTGCGCAACGCGGTGCGCGACGGGTTCGTACGGATGAACCGTCAGGGTCAAGACCCCGATGAGGCAGCCGAGCAGGCCAAGGCCGAAGCCGACATCGTCATCCAGGAGTACAACGACCGGGTGGGTGCCTGATGGTCGGAGGTACGGCTGAGCACGAGGTTCCGCCGGGGACCGGGCCGATGACCATCGAGATCTGGTCCGACGTGGTGTGTCCGTGGTGCTATCTGGGCGTGACCTACCTTCACCGGGCGCTGGAGGAGTTCGAGCACGCCGATCGAGTGAGTCTGATCTACCGTTCGTTTCAGCTCGAGCCCGATGCTCCATTGCACGACGGCGTTCCGCTGGTCACCCGGCTGGCCCGCAAGTACGCCACCACCGAGGCCGAGATCGAGCGGTCCCAGCAGCGGCTGACCGCCCTAGGCGCCGAGGTCGGCGTGGATTTCCGATTCGAGATGACCGCCCGGGGCAACACCTTTGACGCCCACCGGTTGATCCATCTGGCGGCGGTGGTGGGACGAGAGACCGAAACCAAGAGCCGCCTGTTCCGGGCCTATTTCACCGATGGTCTGGTGGTCGGAGACCACGACGTCCTGCGTCAGGTGGCGAGTGAGGTGGGGCTGCCCGCCGGGTCGGTTGACGAGATGTTGGCGGGGGATCGGTTCGCTGGCGAGGTGCGCGCCGATCTGGCCCGGGCTCGTGCCATCGGGGTGAGTGGGGTCCCATACATCCTGTTCGACGGCGAGTTGGCGCTACCGGGTGCTCAACCGCCTGACCGTCTCGTGCGGGTGTTGAGGACGATCTGGGCCGACCGGCACCAGTCGGCTGTCGATTGAGATCGGCTGGCTACGCTCCCCGAATGGCAACGATTGCTCCCACCAGCCCCCTGAGCCGGGCGGTTCGCAAGGTGGCCACCAGCTCGGTGTTCCGTCGGGTCGGCCCCCGAGTGGTGCCACCGCTGGACAAGGTTGTGCACAGGGTGAGTCGAGGACGGATGTCGGTGAGCGGACTGATCGTTCCGAGCATGGTGCTCACCACCACCGGGCGGAAGTCAGGCCTGCCGCGTGAGTCGCCGCTGGCCTGTGTTCCCACCGTCGAGGGTGGCTGGTACGTGGTGGGGTCGAACTTCGGTCGCGAGCAGCACCCAGCCTGGACTGCCAACCTGTTGGCCAACCCGCGGGCTCAGGTTTTCCATCGTCGGCGCACGGTCACGGTGACCGCTCGCCTGCTGAGCGATGACGAGAAGGCCGCCGTGTGGCCGGAACTGATCGCGGTGTGGCCCGCCTACGACAACTATGTGGAAGTCAGCGGCCGCAACCTACGGGTGTTTCACTTGGCCCCGGAGGCTGACGATTCCTAGGGGTACCACCCGAAGGGTTGCCTCAGGTTCGCGGCTTCCATGCGGTGGCTCCGATGGTGAGAAAGCGGAGTTGACGCACCGTCTCCTCGATCAGCACCGCCTCTCGCTCGGGGGCCTCATCGATGGCTTCGAGAATCCGCTGCGCTGTACGCACCATCAGATCCACGATCAGGTCGGCCAACATAACCAGATCACGTAGAGGCCACTGAGAGGTCACCGGTAGGCGAGCCAGGTCAGTGGCCAGTTCGGTGGCGAACAGCCGAAGTTCGGTTCGAATGGCAGTTCGTACTCCGCTCAGCGCGCTGTACTGCTCGCGAACCAGGAACCGGTAGTGAGTGCGATGGTCGTGGATGTGACGGACCAGAGCAGTGACCGAGCGGTGGGCGATGTCGTCAGCAGTCACCACGTCGTCTCGGGCATCGCGCATGAGCTGGCGGAGGGTGCTGAAGACCTCATCGACCAGCACCACGCCCAGGTCGTCAATCCGCTCGAAATGGCGATAGAAGGCGGCGGGAGCCACGCCGGCTGCCCTGGTCACTTCTCGGATCCCGACGTTGTCGAGGCTCCGGTCGGCCAGCAGGGTCAGTGTGGCGTCCAGGAGGGCTCGTCGGGTGGCGGCCTTGTCGACCCGACGACCCGACGGCCTTCGGGGCGGATCGTCTCCGGTGTCACGCCCCGGGAATCGGCTCGGAGATGCCATATTCAAACAGTAGACGATCGTTCACTTGTGGTGGATCAAGGCCGGTCGTTCGGGAGAGTGTAGAGATGCGATCTGAGGCGCAGAGGTGACGAGTGTCAAGCAAGCCTCCTCTTGCCGTCTCGTGCACTCGTCCCTAGTGTAGTGAACACTTGTTTACTCTCAGGGAGATGAGGCATGACCGTTCTGGTCGACCGACTGTTCAGCCCCCATGGGGCCCGGGCCTACCTGCGTTGGCTCACTTCGGGTGCACATGCTGCTGCCGTCGCATCCGCTCGCCCGGTGACGCAGCCGATGGAGAACCGAGCCGAGACGCCGGACGAAGGAATCGAGATGGCCCGGAGCGGTGTCAGCGCTCCGGTCGTCGGCAGCCTGCTCGAATCGGTCGAATCGGCGGGCCTGACGCCTCCCAACCGCTGCCGCCGGGGTGTGTGCGCCACCTGCACCACCAACCTGGTCCGTGGAACGGTGCGCGACCTGCGCACCGGTCACCTGATCGAGGGCCCCGCTCCGGTGCGTCTGTGCGTTACCGAACCCTGCGGCCCGGTGGTGGTGGACCTGTGAGCGTTCTGGCGGCAGCCCCCCACCTGAGTCCAGAGCAGATCGAGGAATTGGGTCGTGAGCTGGATGATCTCAGGCGCCGCACCGTGGCGGATCTGGGGCAGCGGGATCGTGACTACATCGTGGGCGTTCTGGGGGCTCAACGACGTCTGGAGTTGGCTGGGCGGGCTCTGTTGTTCGCCGGCTTTCTGCCCCCGGCGTGGCTGGCGGGAACGGTGGCGTTGTCGCTGTCGAAGATTCTCGACAACATGGAGGTCGGCCACAACGTGATGCACGGCCAGTACGACTTCCTCGATGATCCCGAGCTGGTAGGTACCGAGTTCGAGTGGGACACCGCCTGTCCAGCCGAACAGTGGCGCCACACCCACAACTTCGAACACCACACCTTCACCAACGTCATCGGTCGGGATCGCGACGTGGGCTATGCCGTGATCCGGGTGACTCCCGAGCAGCCGTGGCGACCCCAGAACCTGGCCAATCCCGCCTACGCCGCCGCTCTGGCTGTGTTGTTCCAATACGGGGTGATGCTCCACGGAGTGGAGGTCGAAAAGGTGCTCGCGGGCGACAAGGAAAGGGGGGAGCTGATCGACCAGCTGAGAGCAATCGGCTCCAAGCTGGGCTCGCAAGCGCTCAAGGACTATGTGCTGTTCCCGGCGCTCGCTGGACCGTCATTCCTGCTCACCCTGGGAGCCAATGCCACCGCCAACCTGGTTCGCAACCTGTGGGCCTTCACCATCATCTTCTGTGGTCATTTTCCCGATGGCGTGGCCACCTTCACCGAAGAGGAGGCCGCGGAGGAATCTCGGGGACAGTGGTATCTGCGCCAGATCCTGGGTTCGGCCAACATCGAAGGCAGTCAGTTGTTCGACGTGTTGAGCGGCAATCTCAGCTACCAGATCGAGCATCACCTGTTCCCTGATCTGCCCGCCCACCGCTATGCCGAGATGTCGGTGGAGGTGCGCGACATCTGCCAGCGCTACGGGCTGGCGTACAACGCGGGTGGGCTGGTCAGCCAGTTCGGATCAGTGATCCGCAAGATCGTGCGGCTCGCCCTGCCCTGAGGACGGCGCCGTACTCCGGCCAGACAAGCACGGTATGGCTCGACCGAGCCGAGGCCGATGTCAAACCACCCTTGTAGCGACCAACGGGATACCGCTCCGTTCGGGTCTCAGGACCGCTTGACCACGCTTCCACCGGAGATCACCCGTTGGGAGGGGTACAGGCCGCGGCGCCCTGAACACGCGTAGGCAACGAAGCAGCCGATGGCGGCCGGTACCGCCGCTCCAGGTCCGAAGGACTCAACCGCCATGACCGTGCAGGCCAGCGGCGTCTTGGCGGCGGCACCGAACACCGCCACATAACCCACGGCCGCCCCCAGGACCGGATCCATGCCCAGGAACGATCCCACCGTCCCGCCGGCGGCAGCACCGATCACGTACAGGGGAGTGACCTCACCACCGATGAATCCGCTACCGAGGCTCACCGAGGTGAAGGCGATCTTGAGTACCGGTGCCCAGATCGAGATGTCGCCACCCTCGAGTGCCTGCTGCATGAGGGGAAGCGACAGGCCGAGATAGTCGCGGCCCACCATGGCAACGCCGGCCAGTATCACCACGCCACCAATGAAGGATCGGGCCGGGGCCCACTGCACGGCCCGTTCGAGGCGTTGTTGAACGGTTTCAGTGGCGATGACGAACGCGATTGCCACTCCTCCCATGAGGGCACCAAGCAGGGCGAGCCCGACCAGGGTCGCAGGGGCCAGTCTGGGATGAAGCGGGGCGAACTGCTCGTGGGCCTGCGGTAACAGCGCCTCGACCACCAGGTTGCCCGCCACGGCGGAGAAGGCGGCGGGGATCAGCAGATGGGAGAGTGCCCGCCATCGGGCTAATGGGTGGTGTCCGGCCAGACGGTTCCGCCAACCTGCCGACGCACCAGCTCGACGGAGGGTCTCGCCCTGGGTGGGGCGGACCACCAGAACCTCGATAGCGAAGAGGGTTCCGGCCATCGGCACCCCGAACATGGCACCAAAGCCTCCGGCCAGCGACGCGGCGAGCAACACCCGACGCTCGCCCCGACCCAGGCGGAGAGTGCGGCCCAACCAGTCCGCGAGGGAACCAGACATCTGGAGGCCGGTTCCCTCGCGACCAACCGAGGCACCGAACAGATGTGAGACCACCGCAGCAGTGGCCACCAGCGGTGCCATACGCCGCGGCACCCAGGCAGTGGGCTCGTGGATCTGGTCGAGCAGAAGCCCCGTTCCCTCACCGGAGCGGCCGCCGATGGTCAGGTAGGTCCAGCCAACGGCCATCCCGGCGACCGGCAACAACCAGATGATGGTTGGGTGATTGACCCGGAAGGTGGTGGCGGCCTCGAGGGCGAACAGGAACGCGGCGGCCGAAATGCCGGCCAGCAGGCCTGACATGGCGCCCAGGCCTGCCCTGCTGATGGTGGTCCGCACCCGGCGCGAGGCTGAGGAGTAGCGGGCGGATGGTCCGGGACCTGGTGTCGAAGGTTCTGTCTGCACGGTGCCGATTGGTGTGTGTGTTGACCGGGCGTGAGCACTAGGTGACCACTGTCGTGCTGGACCTTGCAACGACTTGGGCCAGAGAGGGGAGTCCGAGTCAACCATGGCACCGAGCCGGTGCCGCACCCAACCCGGCTGGCTTCGCGAGCGGATCGACTCGGCTTGCTGTCAGATGAACGGCTCGGCCGTCCAGAGGTTGCAAATACCCGGTAGGGGTATAGGGTACATCTCGTACACCGCTTCAATCAGTCGGAGGTTTCACCATGTCCACCACCACCTACACCGTCAACGGAATGACCTGCCAGCACTGCGTGGGCTCGGTCACCAAGGAGGTCTCCAAGATCTCGGGAGTCACGGCGGTCGAGGTCGATCTGGCGTCAGGTGCGGTGGCGGTGACCACCGAGGGTGACTCAGTAGTCGACTTCGAGGCGTTCCGGGCGGCAGTTGACGAGGCTGGATTCGATCTGGCCCCCGGACAGGGGTGACCGCCGTGACCGAACCCACCACCGCTCCGCACCATCACGAGCCCACCGTCACCGCCGAGCCCCGGCCAGCCGGTGGTGGTCGAAACGAGGCCCGGCGTACGACCGTGACCATCGGCGTGTTCGTAGTGGGAATGGTGATGGTGTTCGGAACTGCCTTCGGCCTGGGACGGGCAGTGGGTCCGGTCGGTGGCCGAGGTGAAGGCCAGCCGTCGGATCAGCAGCATCACTCTGACTCAACAATCCCGTCCCACCGCGACAGTGAACACGGAGACGGATCATGAACGACTCGACGTCCATCCACGATGAGCTCCAGACCATCGACCTTCGGATCGGAGGAATGACCTGCGCCTCGTGCGCGGCGCGGATAGAGCGCCGTCTCAACCGGATGGAGGGCGTGGAGGCAGCCGTCAACTACGCCACTGAGGCGGCCCGAGTGGTGGCACCGGCTGGGATTACTCTCGCTGATCTGGCTCGCGAGATCGAGGCCACCGGTTACGAGGTACTTCCGCCGCCAGAGCCTGCGGCTGACTCCGTAACGGCTGGAGCAGGTCATGGATCGGAGGTGGGCGACCACCACCAGGAGATGGAGGACCGGGTCCTCCGGCAGCGCTTTGTCGGATCGGCAATTCTGACCCTGCCGGTGTTCCTGCTGGCGATGGTTCCGCCGGTGCAGTTCGACCACTGGCAGTGGATCTCGCTGACCCTGGCCGCTCCTGTGGTGGTGTGGGGCGGCTGGCCATTCCACCGCGCCGCCTGGGTCAACCTTCGCCACGGGGCAGCGACCATGGACACCCTGATCTCGGTGGGGACCCTGGCGGCGTTCGGTTGGTCGGTCTACGCCCTGCTGTTCACGCCGGCCGGCGACCCCGGGATGCGCATGACCTTCGACTTGATGCCGTCCCGCGGCGCCGGTGCCCACGAGATCTATCTCGAGGTGGCTTCGGTGGTGATCGTTCTGATCCTGGGTGGCCGCTGGTTCGAGGCCCGGGCCAAGAAGCGGTCGGGGGCGGCACTGCGGGCACTACTGGAACTTGGAGCAAAGGACGTGGCGGTCCTCAGTGACGGAGTCGAGGTTCGAGTCCCTGTCGACCAGTTGTCGGTGGGCCAACGGTTCGTGGTTCGCCCCGGCGAGAAGGTCGCCACCGATGGGGTGGTGGTGGAAGGCAGCTCGGCGGTGGATCTGTCGCTGCTCACCGGCGAGCCCGTTCCCGTCGAGGTGGGGCCTGGCGATGCCGTGGTGGGTGCCTCGGTCAACGCCGGCGGGCGCTTGGTGGTGGAGGCGACCCGGGTGGGAGCCGACACCGCCCTGGCCCGTATCGCCCGTCTGGTGACCGAGGCCCAGTCTGGCAAAGCCCCGGTACAGCGGCTGGCCGACCGGGTCTCGGCGGTGTTCGTGCCGGTGGTCATCACCTTGGCGGTGGCCACCCTGGGATTCTGGCTGGGTACCGGCGCCGCGGCGGCCGAGGCGTTCACTGCTGCGGTGGCGGTGCTGATCATCGCCTGCCCGTGCGCGCTCGGTCTGGCCACTCCCACCGCCCTTCTGGTGGGGACCGGCCGGGGAGCTCAGCTCGGAATTCTGATCAGAGGCCCCGAGATCCTCGAGTCGACCCGACGGGTCGACACCGTCGTGCTCGACAAGACCGGCACCGTGACCACCGGCCGCATGTCGTTGGTTGCCGTGACCCCCGCCGAAGGCGAGAAGCACGACGTGGTACTGGCGGCGACCGCCGCGCTCGAGGACGCTTCCGAACATCCGATCGCAGCCGCCATAGCAGCGGGCGGTCGTGAATCCGGGCTGACCCTGGAGCCGGTGGTCGATTTCGCCAACCATCAGGGACGAGGAGTCACCGGAGTGGTCGGGGGCCGGTCGGTGGCCGCCGGCCGGGCGGCCTTCGTACTCGAGCATGTGGGTGCCTCGACTCTGCCCGCCGCCGTGGCCGCTGCCACCGAAGAGGCCCACCGCCTGGGGCGCACCGTCATCCACGCCGGCTGGGATGGCCAGGTACGAGCCGCCTTCGTGGTGGCCGACACCATCAAGGACACCTCCCCCGAGGCCATCGCCCGGTTGCGAGAACTTGGTCTGAGGCCGGTCCTGCTCACCGGTGACAACTCGGCGACCGCCGCCGCGGTAGCGGCCGAGGTCGGCATCGATCCATCTGATGTGATCGCCGAAGTCCTGCCCGAGGACAAGGTGGCCGTGGTCCGCCGCCTCCAGGCCACTGGTCGGATCGTGGCCATGGTCGGAGACGGTGTCAACGATGCCGCGGCGCTCGCTCAGGCCGATCTGGGGCTGGCCATGGGTACCGGCACCGATGTGGCGATCGAGGCTTCCGACATCACCCTGGTGCGCGGCGACCTCCGCTCGGTCGGTGATGCCATAGAACTGTCGCGCCGCACCCTGGGCACCATCAAGGGAAACCTGTTCTGGGCGTTCGCCTACAACGTGGCGGCCATCCCTCTGGCGGCCGCCGGAATGCTCAACCCGATGATCGCTGGTGCGGCCATGGCGTTCTCCAGCGTCTTCGTGGTCAGCAACAGCCTCCGGCTCCGCCGGTTCCGTCCCACCTCTCCAACCTCTGAGAAAGGCACCAGTCGATGAGTCGCGGGTACACCATGGCCAAGGATGACTACCTCAAGCGGCTGCGCCGTATCGAGGGTCAGGTCCGGGGGATTGCCCGGATGATCGATGAGGACACCTACTGCATCGATGTGCTCACCCAGCTCTCGGCGGCAACCAGGGCCCTCCAGAGTGTGGGGATCGGCCTGCTCGAAGAACACGTCAACCACTGCGTGATGAATGCCGCCCGCCAGGGAGACGAAGAGGCGACCCGCGAGAAGGTGGCCGAAGCCACGAAGGCCATCGAACGCCTCGTCCGCTCCTGACCCGGTCGGCGGGTCACGAGGCGGGAATTCGCGGTGGCGGCGCAGTGTCGCGCTGCTGACATGAGACGAGGCGTGTTGACAGGAGGCGTCGTGATCGCATTCTCTACTTCGCGTGCCGAAACCTCTGGTCATCGTCGAGTCTCCCGCCAAGGCCCGCACCATTGCGGGTTTTCTGGGCGGTGATTTTCAGGTCGAGTCCTCGGTCGGACATATCAGGGACCTGCCCTCCAAGGGGCTGAGCATCGACGTCGACAACCACTTCGCCCCCACCTACGAGGTGCATGCCTCCAAGAAGGACGTGATCCGGAGACTGCGCCAGGCGCTCAAGGAAGCCGACGAGCTCTATCTCGCCACCGATGAGGATCGCGAGGGTGAGGCCATCAGCTGGCACCTGCTCCAGGTACTTCAGCCGAAGGTCCCGGTCAAGCGAATGGTGTTCCACGAGATCACTCCCGCCGCCATCGCACACGCGGTGGACAACTGGCGCGAGATCGACGAGGGGCTGGTCGACGCCCAGGAGACCAGGCGGATCGTGGACCGACTTTGGGGATACCCGGTGTCAGAGGTGCTTTGGCGCAAGGTCGGCGCCGGGCTTTCCTCGGGTCGGGTCCAGACCCCGGCGGTGCGTCTGGTGGTGGAGCGCGAACGTGAGCGGATCGCCTTCCGTTCGGCCGACTACTGGGACCTGGAGGCCGCTTTCCCTACCGATCCCCGGTTCTCGGCCACCCTGGTCAGTCTCGACGGTCGGCGGTTGGCCACCGGCAAGGACTTTGACGACACCGGAGCGCTGACCCGTGACGTCCTGGTGGTCGATGAAGTCACCGCCACCGGTCTGGTCGAGGCCCTGGCATCGTCATCGTTCTCGGTGCGTTCGGTCGAGGAGAAGCCGTTCACTTCCAAGCCCAAGGCCCCGTTCATGACCTCGACCCTCCAACAAGAGGGGGGTCGCAAGCTGCGGATGAGCGCCGCCCAGGTCATGAGGGTTGCGCAGAACCTGTACCAGAACGGGTACATCACCTACATGCGAACCGACAGCACCACCCTGTCGGAGACCGCCCTGAACGCGGCGCGCACTCAGGCGCGCGAGCTCTACGGCCCCGACTATGTGCCGGCTTCTCCTCGTACCTATGACCGCAAGGTCAAGAACGCCCAGGAAGCGCACGAGGCCATCCGGCCCGCCGGGGACACCTTCCGTACCCCCGAGTCGTTGGCCGGTGAGTTGCGGGGCGACGAGTTGCGGCTCTACGAGCTGATCTGGAAGCGCACGGTCGCCTCCCAGATGGTTGACGCCCGGGGTCAGTCGGTGTCGGTACGGATCGGGGCGGTGGCCTCCGATGGACGCGACGCCGAGTTCGCGGCCTCCGGTCGTTCGATCACCTTCCCCGGCTATCTGCGGGCTTACGTGGAGGGTTCCGACGACCCCGATGCCGCCCTCGACGACCGCGAGACCCTGTTGCCGGTCCTGACCGTGGGCCAGGCGCTGCCCACTCCGGAGCTCGAGGCCCGCTCCCACACCACCAACCCTCCGGCCCGCTACACCGAAGCGTCGTTGGTGAAGCGGCTGGAAGAGCTCGGCATCGGCCGTCCATCCACCTACGCCACGATCATCCAGACCGTCCAGGACCGCGGCTACGTCCACAAGCGCGGCTCGGCTCTCGTGCCGAACTTCGTCGCCTTTGCCGTGACGCGGCTCCTCGAGGAGCACTTCCCCGAGCTCGTGGACCTCGACTTCACGGCGCG
>CAUJFC010000109.1 GCA_963169755.1 Actinomycetota bacterium
CCCTGGAACCCGATGCGCCTCGTCCAGCGCCACGGCCGTATCGACCGGATCGGTTCCCAGCATCGTGAGGTGTTCCTCCGCTGCGTGTTCCCCGACGCCCAGCTCGACGACCTGCTCGGCCTGGAGGAACGGCTCCACCGCAAGATCAAGCAGGCGGCGGCATCAGTCGGGGTCGGCAGCGTGCTGCCCGACCAGGTCGCGGTCGATGTCGACTTCAGTGAGACGCGGGAGGAGATCGAACGGCTCCGGCAGGAGGACGCTGACCTCTTCGAGCGCGGTGGCACCACCAAGGGCGTGCTGTCGGGCGAGGAGTACCGCCAGGAACTACGCAAGGCCCTCGAAGACGACAACCTCGCGGCCGTGATCCAGGGGCTTCCCTGGGGCTCCGGCTCCGGCATGGCCGTCACCCGCTCCGACCGGTCCTCACGAACCGGCTTCGTATTCTGCGTTCGTGTCGGCGACTGGGAACGGCCGGTGTTCCGCTACGTCGAACTCGGTGACGGAGCCGATACCACCGTCGTCGACGACACCCTGGCCTGCCTCGACCACGCCCGACCCCCCGATGACTTCGACACCCCCCGGGTGCTCGACGACGACACCTACTCCCTCGCCTTCGACGCGTGGTCGATCGCCCGCGACCACGTCCTCGAACGGTGGAACTGGCACGCCGACAAGGCGAACCTCGAACCGAAGATCCCCAAGGTCCTCGCCCGTGCCGCCGAGGTCGTCCGGGAGAACCCACCCACGGGAGTGGAGCTCGAAGCCATCGACCGGGCGATCGACACCCTCCACGCGCCGTACCCCGAGCGCATCCTCCGCACCTTCCGAGCCGCCCTCGGCTCGAGCGACGACCCGACCGAGCAGGCCGCCCACGTCCTGCGGATCATCCGCGAGCTCGGGCTCCAGCCCTACGAGGCCCCCGAACCCCTCCCCGAGATCACCGACGACGACCTGAACCTCGTCTGCTGGATCGCCCTGGTACCGCAGGAAGAATCACCCACCGGATCGGGCTGAACACCGACCGGAACCCTGCCGGGGCGATCAGATTCCGGCGAGGTACTTCGACACCGGCACAGTGCCCTCGAAGTAGTTCGCGTGGGTGCGCCTCACCGTCGCGAGAGAGTCCGAGCCGATCAGGACGACCTCGATGTCCCTACGGGCGCCGAACTCAGCCTCGGTCGAGGCATAGGCGGCAAGGGCCGAGTCGGCATCCCCGCCGTACTCTTCGGTGCGGATGAGTTGACCCACTCCGTGGTCGAACACGAGCAGGAAGTGCTGGATCGTGTCGCTCACCAGTGGTCTCCCTCCATGAACGGCCGTGCTGCCCGATGTAACGAACCGAGCCTATCGATTATCACCTGGGGGACGGTCGCGCCCGTCTCCTCCAGTGCCATCGCCTCGGAGATGACCTCCAGGAGTTCGAGCACTTCTGTCGGGCCCTGCCCGCTCTTCAGGTCCACCTCCAGTCGTCCACCAATCCGTTCGACCGTGATCGCCCACTCGTGCATCACCTGGGTCCGAAGCTGGACCTCGACCGGGCGACCGTCGTACCGGACGACGACATGGACTCCTCGATAGCCCGAGGCACGAGGTGCAGCGATGTAGTCGGACACCCGCAATGACGGCCGATTCTTGGTGAGCCTCCGCTGAACCCGCCGTAGCTCATCCAGGGAGCCGAGTACGGCTCGACAACCCCCGAGGTCCTGCATATTGGCGAGCTGCATCGTGGGCTCGCGCAACAGCTTGTCGATGATCGTCGGAACGCGCTTCAGCCTCTGCGAAACCTCGACCTCGCACTTCTCGGTCTTCACCACGGACCGCAGACCCATCGTCGCCTTGGTCATTGGCACCCGATGAACGGCGCGGTAATCGATCAGGACTGCCAGAGCGCCCTGGTATTCGTCCTCCGAGACGAGCTCACCTCTTGCCCACCGCCGGAGAACGCGCCCGGCCTTGTTCACCTGTGACGTCGACGGCTCGGTCACCGGGCCATCTCACCATGGGGGTGTGACACTCGGGTACGGCGTGACCCAACGCCAGCGATCAACAGGGCGGTGCTTCGGAACACCACACCAAAGCGAACGTCGCGTGTGGCCACGCGCGGGTCCACGGTGAAGTCACTCCCGGGTCGTGCCCTCCCCCGCCGATCCACTCGACCCATGACACCTTCCGGGGTGCCACCTACCTTGCCGCGGACGATCCCGGTGGTGTGTCTTCGACTGGAGGCGAGATGTTCGTTCGACCTGGCTCGACACGGGCCTTCCCTACACGGGTTCCGCCACAGCTCTGACCGTCGGTTCGGGTCACGCCTGTGCTCTACGCAACGACGGCACGGTCGTCTGCTGGGGTGACGGCAGCAACGGCCAGCTCGGCAACGGCAACAACATGAGCATCAACCCCACCCCCGTGGTGGTCAGCGGCCTGAGCGACGTGACGGCGGTGTCGGCGGGTTCGTTGCACACCTGCGCGCTGAAGTCGGATCACACTGTCCACTGCTGGGGCCTCAACTACAACGGTCAGCTAGGCAACGACTCCACAGCGACCTCGTACACGCCCGTCCAGGTCCAGAACCTGACCGACGCGGTGGCCATCAGCGCGGGAGCCCGCCACACGTGCGCTGTCCGCTCGGGAGGCGGGGTGGCCTGCTGGGGTGCCAACTCCCACGGCGAGCTCGGTGACGGCACCGTGACCGAGCGTCACACGCCCGTGACGGTCAGCGGGCTGAGTGGGGCCACCTCGGTCAGCGCCGGGGTCGACGGCACCTGCGCGGTGGCCGGTGGCGGTTCGGTCCACTGCTGGGGGCGGAACAACCACGGCCAGGTCGGCAGCGGATCGGTGTCGGGCGACGAGCTCACCCCGGTGGCGGTGAGCGGGCTGACGGGGGTCGCCCAGGTCTCCGTGGGCTTCTATTCGGTCTGTGCCCGGCGGTCCACCGGAACCGTCGCCTGCTGGGGATTCAACGGATCCGGGCAGCTCGGCAACGGCTCGAACAGCACACCGGTGCTGTCTCCGACCAATGTCACGGGCCTGAGCGACGCCACGTCGGTCAGCCTGGGCAGCTATCACGCCTGCACCCGACGGTCAGTGGGCGCCGCCCACTGCTGGGGCAACAATCTCAGCGGGAAACTCGGCGACGGCACGAACACGTCCAGCTACTCACCCGTACAGGTGAGCGACCTGGAGGCCGTGGTCGATGTCGGAACGGGTTCCACCTTCTCGTGCGCCCTCACCTCCGACAACGAGGTCCATTGCTGGGGCGACAACGCCCACGGCCAACTGGGCAACGGCGGTACGACCACGAGCTGGACCCCGGTGAGGGTGCTCGGGATCGGGATCGGTATCGGGTGAGGTAGACGCTTCCACGGCCCGAGACCGCCACTTCCCTGCTGCTCCGCCCCTGGCGGTGACCAGATGGTTCAACACCGACCAGCCGATCTCCCTGGCGGATCTCGCCGGTGAGGTGGTGGTCCTCGAGGCGCTCCAGATGTTGTGTCCCGGCTGTGTCAATCACGGAATTCCGCTGGCCCAGCACATCGACCGCACCTTCGAGGGCGCTGTGCGGGTGATCGTCCTGCACACCGTGTTCGAGCGCCACGAGGCGATGACCCCGGTGTCGCTCGAGGCATTCCTCCACGAGTACCGGGTGCGCTTCCCGATGGGGGTCGACGCCCACGAACAGCCCGGCGGCATGCCGGTCACGATGGCCCGCTTCCAGCTCCGCGGCACCCCGAGCCTGGTGATGATCGACCGGGCCGGTCGGATCCGTCACCACCTGTTCGGCCAGACGGACGAGCTGGCGGTGGGTGCAGCCCTGGCCCGTCTCATAGACGAGCCCCGACCCACACCGGCCTGAGGCCTACCGGTTTCATCGCCCGCACCCTCCCGGTGGTGCGGCTCCGGCGCGGTCAGTGGAAGGTCATGCCCCCGTCGAGGACAAGCGTCTGGCCGGTCATGAACGACGAGGCGTCGCTGGCGAGGAACACCGCCGCGGGCACCATCTCGGAGGGTTCCGCCATCCGCTTGATGAGCTGCGTCGCCACCGCGGCCTCCTGGAACTCGACGGGCATCGACGTGACCATGTCGGTGCGGACCGTGCCGGGTGCCAGCGCGTTCACCCGGACACCCGCTGGGGCGAGCTCGGCGGCCATCGACGCCGTCATCGAACGCAGCGCGGCCTTCATGGCGACGTACATCGAGACGTAGGCGCCGTTGGTGAACACACCCGCTGTGACCATGTTGACGACCGCCGCGTGGGCGCTGCTCGTCAGGTAGGGCAGGGCCGCCTGCACCAGCAGCACCGGACCCCGCAGGTTGGTCTCGTAGGACTTGGCCAACGCTTCGGGGGTGATCGACCCGATCGGCAGGGCGAGCGGGTTCGCCGCGTTGTTCACCACGATGTCGACACCCCCGAACGCCTCGACGGTCGCGGCCACCAGAGCGTCGAGCTGCTCGGGCCTACCGACGTGGGTGGCCACGGCCAGCGCGGAACCACCGGTCCGGGTGATCTCCCCGGCCACCGCCCGACAGGCCTCCGCCTTGCGGCTGGCGACCACTACGTGCGCACCCAACGACGCGTACCCCAGCGCGATGGCGCGGCCGATCCCGCGACTGCCGCCGGTGACGATCGCCACCCGCCCCGTCAGGTCGAAGGCGTCGAGTACCGGATCGGATGACGCCATGCACGTGCTCCCCGGGTCGCGTGGGCGGGCCTGCGGACCGGTCCTCAGCCGGTGTAGCGCGGCCCGGCCACGACCGGAACGGCCGCGGCGGGAGGGGTCGGATGGGGGGCTCCAACCGGCACCGAGGTGGTCGGGGCGGGTGTGGTCGCTCCGGGCGTGGTGGGAGCCGGCCTGTCGAGGGCGCAGTCCGAGGTGAGCGGCTCTCCACCGGCCCGAGCCTGGAGCCACGCCGCCACCCGGTCCGCAACCGCGGCTCCGGTGGTGTCGTGGGTGCCGCCCGGGACCTCGACGTAGGTGAGGGGCTGACCGATCGAGCACAGCGACTCACGTAGCGCCCGAACCCGGTCGATCACCACGATGATGTCGTCGGTCCCGCCAGCCACGAACACCGGCGAGGCACCACGTCGCCGACCCACCTCGTTACGTTCCCGGTAGGCGGTGATCACCGGGTTCACCTCGGGATCCTCCTTGAACATCGTGTCAGTCGCGGCGAAGGGCAGCGCGGCATCGATCCCCTCCCCAAGGCACTTGGTGGTCACGATCTCCTCCAAGGCGGCGAAGGCCTCGGGAGTCAGCAGATCGGCCGGCGAAAGATCTTGCCGCTCGAGGCTGTTGCCGAACACCGCCAACGCCATGATGATCTGGACCTGGATGCGGTCACCGAAGGTACGGGTGGTCTCCGCGCCGGGCACCAAGGCGACGGTTCCCAGCAGGTTCAGGTCCGGTAGCTCAGTGACCGCATCTTCGTTGGCCGCCAGGACCGCGTGGCCTCCCTGAGAGCCGCCGATCAGGAACCAGTCGTCGGACAGTCCGTCCCCCACGATGTCGTGGGCGGCACGGACGCTGTCTATCAGGGCGTTCGACTCGGAAGCTCGCTGGATGTAGGGGTGCAGCTCCCCCACCGGCCCCAGGCCCAGGTAGTCGGTCTGGACTCGGACACCATCGATCCCCACGTCACCTGGCAGGGACGGTCCACGGCTGGGTGCGCACGCGGCGTTCACCCCCGTCGTCCCGTGGGCATACGCCACCAGCGGCCATCCTCCGGCGGGAGGCGACGCATTGGGGATGGTGATCACCCCGGTGACTGCACGGTCCCGGCCGGCGTCGTCGACCGAGTGGTACATGATCCGCCAACCCGTCCGGTCCGCGCCGGCGTCGATGGCCTGCATGCGGATCACCTCGCCACGCACGCCCGGGGGCAGGGGGTCGGGAACCCGGTAGAAGTCATCGACCGATCCCGTGAACGGAGCCGGGAGCACGGCGGCACCCGCCGTCCGCGCTGCGGACGCCACGGGCACCGCAGACGCCGGCGCGACCACCACCGGTGCGGCGGCCGCGACCATCAACAACACGACCATCATGAGCACGGTCGGTCGACGGGTCCACGATGCAGAGTGACGCAGCATGTCGTCAGCCTACGGTGCGGTTTCCAGGTGCGCCGGAGGCCAGACGGGCTCGGCCACCCGCCCTGATCACCTGGACTGGTCGGCGCTCGGGTCGGGTGTTCTCCACACCACGGTCACGCCACCGCCACCCGCGACCCCAAGGGCCGAGTCACCGTGAGGATCGTGCTGGACTCGGACTGACACCACAGACCTGTCTCGTCAGGTCGGGAGGCGTCGGCCGGCGATCCAGTTGAACGACTGTGTGGCACCGCTCGGAGTGAGGTGGACGTGGTGACGTCGCTCGATGATCAGAGCCTCTCCCACGAGCTCGGCGAGGTCATCGAAGCTCTGCCGACGAACCTCGAGGCCGGAACACTGCGTCGGTCCATCGGGGGCGAAAGCGCCGATCACGAACGCTCCGTCTGGTTCGATCGCGTCAGCCAGCCTCGCCGCATAGACGGCCCGCTCCTCGTCGGAGGTCAAGAAGTGGACCACCGCCCGGTCGTGCCAGACATCCCACCGTCGAGCTGGCTCCCAGGTCGTCAGGTCGGCCTCGATCCACTCGACGGCTGCGGGATCTCCGACGCGCTGGCGAGCCTCGGCGAGGGCCGCGCCTGAGAGGTCGAGCACGGCGAGATCGGTGTGGCCTGCGGCCAGCAGCCGGTCGACCAGTCGGGAGGCCCCACCGCCCACGTCGATGACCGACTGGTCGGCCCCGATCCCCAGCTCGGCCAGCAGCTCGACTGACACTGTCGGCTCTGCCTCGAACCACGACACCTCGGTCGAGCCAACCGTCTCGTAGCGACTGTTCCAGTGAGCGGCGTCGGCCATTGCCGGAGAGTACCGAGGTGCAGCGGCACCCAGTGGATCAGCCTTCCAGGGCGTCGGCAGTGACCTCCATGTGGCCCAGGTGCTGGAACAGTTCCTCCAACACGTGGAGCACCAAGGCCCCATCACTGAAGTCACCACCGGGCATGAAGGCCCGCAGAGGATGGTCCGGAGTGGTGGGTCCGGTCATGAAATCACTCAGGGCGTCGGCGGTGGCGGCCCGTGCCCCCTCGATTCGGGCCCGCAGCTCGGCCACGGTGGCAGTGGCTGCGAACTCGGCGTCGCGGTCGCGTTCTCCCTCACGACCCAGGCCGGGAACGGTGAACCACGAGGGAGCCAGTTCGCAGCAGTGAACGACCAGTCCCGCTACCGAGTTGGTGCCCCAACCCGCTGGCCGCTGGTTCACCGTGGTGTCGTCGAGGCGGTCCAACACCTTCTCCATACCGGCGAAGGCGTGGTTCAGGTAGAGCTCGATGGTGGCGGCAGCAAGATCCATGGGAACGACTCTCGAGTGGACGATGGAACGGACCCCGTCATCCTGCCGCCGGCCCGACATGTTGACCATCGATTTCATCCGCGGCGATCAGAGGCCGATCGCTACGGTAGGCCAGTGGAGGAAAGTTCCCGAGCGCACCTCGTTGTAACAGACATAGTTCCTGTTTTAGAATGATCTGGTGACCCTCCCCTCAGAGCTGGACCGTCGGATTGCGGGAATCGCCGCCCTCGACTCTCCGGTGCGCAGGGATCTCTACCGTGCGCTGTGCCGAGCCGAAGGATGGACGTCACGCGACGAAGCCGCCAGCGCCGCGGGGATCGCCCGACCCTTGGCGGCGTTCCATCTCGACAAGTTGGTTGACGCCGGGGTCCTGGAGATCCGCTTCGAACGACGTACTGGCCGATCAGGCCCTGGTGCCGGACGTCCCGCCAAGGTGTACCGCCCTGTGGCCGAGGAACTCGAAGCCTCGGTACCAGCCCGCCGCTACGACCTGGCGGGATCGCTCCTGCTCGAGGCGGTGGCCGAGTCGGTCCGTACCGACCAACCGGTGGCCGACTGCCTGCGTTCTGCGGCCCGGTCCGCCGGGGTGGCCGCCGCGAGCGCCGCCTCCGCCTCCGCCTCCGCCTCCGCCTCCGCCTCCGCCACCGACCAGTCGAGCGCCGACGGGTCGTCGAGTGCGAGCGGTGATCGTCCGACACCATCCACTGAGTCCCGTCCGACCGGTCCGCTGGATTCGCTGGTGAGAATCTTGCGTGACCAGGGGTTCGAACCGGTCCGAGCCGACGATCAGGTGGTACTGACCAACTGCCCCTTCCACCAGTTGGCCGAGCAGGAGCGCGAGCTGGTGTGCGGGATGAACCTCGACTACGTGCGAGGGATGCTCGAACAGATGGATCCCGACGGATCGCTGGCTGCCGGGCTGGAGCCCGCCCCCGGCCACTGCTGTGTGGCCATCAAGCAGCCCTGAGGAACTGAGCGGACAGGGCACCTCGTCGTATCAACGTTGTTGAACCCATCGGTCCGCGGCCCGGCCCGCCAGCGGGACTCAGACCGCCCGGTTGGCTCAGAGCCGGCCCTCCAGGCTCATCTGGGCCAGCCTCTGGCGCAGCTCGGCCAGCTCGTCAGTGCTCAGTAGGCCCATGTCGGCCAGCGCCTTCAGGTGGCCCAGGGCTTGGGTGGCCCGAGCCGACTCGGCCGCATCCGTACCCGACAGCTTCAGGGTGGCCACCACTTACCGCTGACGATAGAAGGTCGTGCCGTCTAATACAAAATGTTCTTTGTCTTAGAGCCGTTCCGCCCAGTCGTCACAGACCATTTCGAATCATGTCGGCACATTTCTCACCGATCATGATGACCGGGGCGTGGATGTTGTTGCTGGTCACCGCCGGCATTATCGAGGCGTCTGCCACCCTCAAGCCCTCGACCCCCCTGACCCGGAGCTGAGGGTCCACCACCGCCATCGGGTCAGAGTCCGGGCCCATCTTGGCGGTACCGCACACGTGGTACTCGGTGTCGGCGTGGTTGCGCAGGGTCTCCTCGATCTGGGCCGGGTCGTGGCGGTCGTACGGAATCAGCATCTCTCCCCGGTACGGGTCGAAAGGCGGGCTGGCCATGATGTCGAGGGCAATCTGGGTGCCCTTCACCAGGGTCTCCATGTCATAGGGGTGACTGAAGTAGCGAGGGTCGATCAGGGGATCCACCCGGGTATCAGGGCTGGCCAGGCGCACCTCGCCCACACTGCGGGGCCGGGCCAACAGCAGGTGGGCCGAGTAGCCGTGGCCCAGGTGCAGCTTGCGACCGTGGTCGTCGCCGATCCCCACGATCAGCTCCATCTCCATATCCGACACCTCGACGTCGGGGCTGGTGCGGTAGTACACACCCGACTCGGCCGCGCAGCTGGTGATGATCCCGGTGCGGTGACGCTTCCACTGCCACATGCCCTTGAGCAGCCGGGCAACGCCCACCGGTGAGATCCCCACGGTGTGGTCGGGGATCCGCGCCCGGTAGATGAGCAGAGCCGAGATGTGGTCCTGGAGGTTCTGGCCAACTCCAGGAGAGTCGTGAACCACCGGAATCCCCAGTGACTGGAGGTGCCCACCCGGCCCCAGACCCGAAGCCATGAGGATCTGGGGCGTCCCGAAAGCACCCGCCGACATCACGATCTCGCGTCGAGCCTTCACCGTCCGGCTCTGGCCGCCCTGCTGATAGTCCACCGCGGTGGCCCGCTTTGCTTCGAACCGCACCCTGGTGATGTGGGCACCGGTTCGCACCGACAGGTTGGGGCGGTCCAGGTTGGGGTGGATGAAGGCCGCCGCCACGCTGTG
>CAUJFC010000110.1 GCA_963169755.1 Actinomycetota bacterium
GGTCTCGGGCTCACTGGTGGTCTCGGGCGCACTGGTGGTCTCGGGCTCGCTGGTGATCTCGGGCTCACTGGTGGTTGCGGCCGGATTGTCTACGTCGACCACTGACTCCAGCAGGTTGCGGCCGGGGGCGTCGGGGGCCACTTCGTCAATGGAGGCCGCCGGCTCGGACCCGGCGGGGAGAACCAGCAGTCGCGGTGCCGGGTACTCGGCCGCGGGGTCGCCGTCGATCCACGACAGCACCTCACCGTTCTCGCAGGTCTGAACGGCCGGGAAGACCAGCAGCTCACCGGTTCGGTCGGGCACGGTGAAGGTGACCGGGAACGCCCCGTGTTCGTTGCTGGGGAGGGATCCGCCGGTCCATTCCAAGACGGTGTTGCCCTTGCCGTCGGCCGTGGATGTGGCGGTCCAGCCGGCCACCTCACCAGCGGTGGCACCTTCGACTGGGGCCTGGATGGCCACCTCCACGGTGGGGGAGTCCCCGCAACCGTGAGTGGGACGCAGGGTCAGGGTGGTTGATCCGGTGGCCGGCACTGCCACGAAATCGACCTCGGTGTGAGCATGTGCGACGGCGGCGACGCCGAGCGTGAGCACGGCGGTCGCCGCGGTGAGAGCCGTCAGGATTCGGCGGGGCGCAATGGTCATGGTCAGTCATGGTGCCACGGGCGGGCGGCGGCCCGGCGGCGCGCTCAGCCGAACGGCTGATCCTGACTCAACAGGTCCTCGACCTCACCAGCGCTCAACGCCGGTGCGAACAGCCAACCCTGACCGAAGCGACAGCCCAGTGACAGCAGAGTCTCGAGCTGGGCGGGGGTCTCGATGCCCTCGGCGGTGACGGTCAGCCCCAGCGTGGAGGCCAAAGAGATGATGGCGGTCACGATGGCCTCGTCGTCGCTGGAGCGGCCCAGGCCGTCCACGAAGGATCGGTCCACCTTCAACACGTCCATGGGTAGGCGCTTCAGATAGCTCAGTGACGAATAGCCGGTCCCGAAGTCGTCGATGGCCAGATGCAGTCCCAGTCCCGCCAGCTTGCCCAACACCTCCAAGGACCGGTCGGCGTCAGCCATCACCGCGGTCTCGGTCAGCTCGAGGCAGATGAGCGAAGGGTCGGCACCCGATGATCGGATGGCCAGGGTGATGTCCTCGACCACCTCGGGATGGTTGAGCTGGCGGGCCGAGAGGTTCACCCGCATGACCGGCCGCCAGCCCCGCTCTTGCCAGTCGGCTAGCTGCTGGCAGGCGGTGGCGAACACCCAGCGCCCCAGGTCGACAATGAGTCCGCTCTCCTCGGCGATGGGAATGAACTCGGCCGCCGACAGTCGACCTTCGACCGGGTGGTTCCAGCGAACCAGCGCCTCGACCCCGTGGATGGTTCGGGTGGGCAGGTGCAGCTCAGGTTGGAAGTGGAGCTCCATCTCTCCCCGGGAACGGGCCTGGCGCAGCTCGCCCTCGAGACGGAATCGACGGCTCAGCTCGGATCGGAGAGCGTCGTCGAACACCTCCAGACGGGCCCGTCCGGTCTCCTTGGCGCGGAACATGGCGGCGTCGGCCCGACTGAGCAACTCCTCAGGGCTGTCGCCGGGGTGGGCGATCACCAGTCCTCCGCTGGCGGTGAGCGATACGTCTCCGCTGGGCAGGGCGAACGGCTCGTCGAAGGCCCACAGCATCTGGTCGGCGCGGGCACCGATGTCGGCCGGGTCAGATGCCCGCAGCAGCAGCATGACCTCGTCGCCGCCCATGCGGCCCATGTGCTCGTCGGGTCGGATCTGTTCGTGGAGCCGCTCGGCCACCGCCGCCAACAGGTGGTCGCCGGTGACGTGACCAAGGGAGTCGTTGACCACCTTGAAGCGATCCAGATCCAACAACAACAGACCCATGTGGGGCCGGGGGCTGTCATCGTCATCGCCGGTATCGCCGAGCTGCTCGAGAGCGCCGGCCACTGCCTCTATGAACGACCACCGGTTGTCGAGCCCTGTGAGCACATCGGTGCGGGCTCGACGCGCCAGCTCCACCTCGGCGTCGTGGCGAGCGAAAGCCTCGCCCAACAACCCCGCCGCCGTCCGCAGCAGTGACAGGAATTCGCTGGAGCGCAGACGACCCACCTCGCTACTCGAGAACGCCACAAATCCGGCGAACCCGTCGTCGTGGCGAATGGGGACCGACAGGGTCGAGCGGATCCCGTCGTCGTCCATTTCGCGCAGGCCCTCGATGTCGACGATGCCCAGGTGATCGGCCACTTCGAAGTACAGCTCGCTGTTCCAGTCGGGCCCGAAACGACCTTCCAACCAGGCCATTGGAACCTCGTCACGGTTCGAAGGGCTGGCCCGGTGGCTGCACCACTGGTGGGTCTTCACCACCACGTCACCCCGCCGGCGCATCACGGTGCAGCGATCGACGCCCGGCAGCCCGCCGAGCTGGGCCAGTGCGTTGTTGACGCCCAGATCGAAGCCGTCGAGATCGAGTCCCAGGAAGGTGGAAGCCAGCCGCACCAGACGGTCCTCGCTGGCCAGCCGAACCCGCAACTCCAACTCGGCGGCGGTCACCTCGCCCACCGGTTTCAGAGTGGCGATCACCGCGCCGAACGGAGCGACCTCGGGACCGGCCCACAGGTCGAGGGTCATGGGGATCCAGCTACCGTCAGAGTGGCGTACCCGTACGGTGGGCTGGGTGCTGAGCCCGGTGCCGGCCATGGCGTAGTCGAAGAACTCCACGAAACGGTGCTCTTCGTCAGGGTGCATGAAGTCGGTCACCTGACGACCGCGGGCCATCGACGGCTCATAGCCCAGCACCGCCCGCGCTGCCGGACTCAAGAAGGTGATGGCGCCATCGAGGTCGATGGCCACCACTACTGCCTCGACGTGAGCCAGTAGGGCGGCCAGGCTCACCGGGGGAACCGTGCTGTGTGCGGCGTCTTCCGTCGCGGCGCTGTCGGTCATGGTCCCTGTGACGATCCCCTGGTAGCGGCGGCCCCCCGACTCACCGGGCCCAATTATCACAGGTCCCCGGCCGATCTGCCGGTGATCACCAGCCCGCTGGCAGGTTGGTGAAGTCGGGTTGGCGGCCCTCGGCGAAGGCCGCCAGGGCCTCGGCGTTCGCCGGGCCTCCCATCAGTTCGATGAAGCACTGGTTCTCGCGCTCACGGGCCGCCGCGATCTCGGCCCGTGCCGGCTCGGTGATGACCCGCTTGCAGGCCACCAGGCTGGAGATGGGCTTGGCCGCCAGGATTTCGGCGTGATCACGGGCGGTGGCCATTAGCTCGTCGGGACTGGTGACCTTCCACACCAGTCCCATGTCGAGCGCCTCCTCGGCCGAGATCCACTCGCTGCTCAGCAACATCCAACTGGCGTTCTGGCGGCCGATGAGCTGGGGAAACAACCAGCTCGACGCCGCCTCGGGCGCCACCGCCAGAGACGTGAACGGACACTTGAGGCGAGCCGACGAGCTCATGAAGGCCAGGTCGGCGAAGCCCAGGATGGTCGCACCCAGGCCCAGCCCGAGGCCGTTCACGGCTATCAGCAGCGGCTTGGGGAAAGCCACCAGGGCATCGATGAGCCCGAGGAACCCGTGCTTGCCCTCCACGAAGTTGTCAGGGTCCATCACCCTGGCGCCCATCTCCACCAGGTCGGTGCCGGCGCAGAAGGCTCTCCCGGTTCCGGTCAACAGCACCACCGCCACGCCGGGGTCTTCGGCGGCCGTCAGCAGAGCTTCGGCCAAGGCGTCATAGAGCGCTTCGTTGCAGGCGTTGAGGGCATCGGGCCGGTTGAGAGTGAGAGTCCTCACCCGGGCCTGATCGGCGCTCAGGAGGATGTCGGTGGTCGGGTTTGTCATGGCTCATGACCCCCGGGCCACTAGGCGCAGGATCTCATCGCCCATGGCGGGCCACAGCGAATGAGGTAGGTCGTGGCCCATCCCGGCGTAGCCGATGAAGGTGGCGCCCGGGATGGTGCGGGCCAACGACAGGCCGCCGCTGGGAGTCACCAGGGGGTCGTCGAGTCCGTGGATCACCAGGGTCGGAACCTTCAGCGACCGTAGGGCCGCTGTGCGGTCGGGCTGGGACATGATGGCCGCCAGTTGGCGCTGACGGCCGGCTGGGTCGTGCGCTCGGTCGTAGGCCTGGCCGGCCAGGTCACGGATCCAGTTCTCGTCGAGGTGGGCGG
>CAUJFC010000111.1 GCA_963169755.1 Actinomycetota bacterium
AGATCGGCCAAGCGCTCGATTCCGCTCATGGCGCTGGCGGTAGCTCCATCGGTGGTGGCCAGAACCGCATCGGCAGAGCGCAGGTGACGGCTCACGACCGGTACCACCCGCAACGGCAGTACCAGCGGATTTCGCAGTCGCCTCCTCGCCGACGAGAAGTGCCCTCGAGCACGCTCCAGCGCATCGGTGGTCGACGGGTCCAGCAGCGATGCCGGCGTGGCGCCCTCTCGGGCTCGGTCGAGTTCGTGCTGGCCGGCCTCCATCTGATCGCCCGCCGACCGCAACAACCAACCCACCGCGAGACCCCATCCGACCAGGACCAATGTCCCGATCAGGAGCACTCGCCGATACCGAGCCAGCGTCGCCACGGGACCGACTGTACGCCTGATCCCTCATTCGCGCCGCTACCCCGCGTGACGAAACTGGGATGATCAACTACTCTCAGTGTCAGTGGACTGGCATTCGACTACGGAGCTGGACCCACAACCGGACGGAGGCGGACTGTCCCGGGAGGGGGCCCTTGGCACCTCGATCCCTCAGGTCGTACCCGATCGGATTCTGAAGGCATCCCAGCCTCCAGCCACCCGCGCCCACTCCACGTCTCGAGCAAAGGTCTTCTTGGTCGCCGCCGATGCCGGCACCGTGGTCCTCGCCGGAGCCGTGGCCGCCATCCTGCTTCAACGGTGGGACCCATCCGCCGACCGCGCCAGTTGGCAGCTCTTCTGGGCCAACCTGGCAACCGTCCCGTTGTGGCTGGTCATCTTCTCGGGACAGCGGCTGTACAACACCCGGTTCATAGGCCGACGGATCGATGAGATCCGTCGGATCGTCAACGCCACCATCCTGGGAACACTGAGCGTGGCGGTGGCGGCCAGCCTGGGCAACATCCTTCTGCGCCGAGCCGGCTGGGTGATGCTCGCGGTGTGCGCCACCATCGCGGTCGCGATAGAGCGGGAGATCGCCCGCCAACTGTTCACCCGCCTGCGGGCCACCGGCCATATGACCCGCGACGTGATCATCGCCGGGGCGAATCCCGAAGGCCAAGACATCGCCGCCATGCTCCAGACCGAATCCTGGATGGGGTACCGAGTGGTCGGTTTCGTCGACGACTCTCCAGGCTCCGCCGAGCCAATTCCGGGTATCCCGCTTCTGGGCGGCATCGCGGAGGTTCATTCGGTGCTGGCCGACTACCCCGAAGCCAGCGTGATCGTGGCGTCAACCGGCTTGGACACTGCGGTGACCAACCGCATGGCCCGTGACCTGCTCGATCGCGGGGTGCCGGTGGAGTTGTCCTCGACCCTGCGCGATATCGCATTCGAACGGCTCACAGTCAGACCTCTGGGCCGGTTTCCGGTGGTCTACGTGGAGCCGGTGACCAGAGAGGGCTGGCGAGCCGCCGCCAAGCGGGCGTTTGACCTGGTGGTGGGCCTTGCGTCCCTGGTGGTGGCGGCACCCGTTCTGTTGCTGGCGGCGATCGCCATCAGGATCGACTCCCGCGGCCCGATCCTGTTCCGACAGGTGCGGGTGGGCCGCAACTCCGAGCCCTTCCACGTGTTGAAGCTGCGCTCCATGGTGGTGGACGCCGAGGACCGACTGGCCGACCTGGTCGATTTGAACGAAGCCGACGGCCCCTTGTTCAAGATGGCGTCGGACCCCCGGATCACTCGGGTGGGTCGATTCATTCGAGCTACATCCATCGACGAACTGCCCCAGTTGTTCAATGTGATCCGCGGCGATATGAGTCTGGTTGGACCACGACCCGCCCTCCCCCACGAGACCGAGGAGTGGGACGCCCTGCTGGCTCAGCGCCTCCGGGTCAAGCCCGGAATCACCGGAATGTGGCAGGTGAACGGCCGGAGCAACACCAACTTCGAGGACTACACCCGGCTCGACCTCTACTACGTCGACAACTGGTCCCTCACTACCGACCTGGCCATTCTCTTCAAGACCGTTCCCGCCGTGGTGTTCGCCCGCGGTGCCCGCTGACCCGATGCCAAACCCTGGCGTCCAGGGCAGCTAGCTCTCCACCACCATCAACTCCCGACCGACCAGGTTGAGTAGATCGGGTCCGTTCGCGGTAGCCACCACGATGTCCTCGAGTCGCAGACCCCACCGACCCGGGGTGTAAATGCCCGGCTCGACCGAGAAGGCGTGCCCAGCCACCAGCAATTCTTCGTTTCCTCGAACCAGATACGGGTCCTCATGTTCCTCGACCCCGATTCCGTGTCCGGTGCGATGGATGAATCGCTCTCCGAAACCCGCCTCGGTCAACCTGGCGCGAGCCACGGCATCAACTCCTCCGGCCGAGGTTCCGACCCGGGCAGCTGCCACGGCATCGGCCTGGGCCGACCTCAAGGCGTCGTAGGCGGTGGAGATCTCACTCTCCACCGCTCCGGTGGCCACGCATCGTGTGATGTCCGAGCAGTAGCCCACCCCGTCCTCGGACAGCATCGTTCCGCCGATGTCACACAGCACGACCTCATCTGGCCGAATCACCCGGCTCCCGGGCTCGTGGTGAGGGCTGGCGGCGTTCTCGCCGGCCGCGACGATGGTGAAGTTGACATGGGCATGGCCTTCGGCGATCAGGCGACTTCCCAGGTCTGCGGCCACTTCGGCTTCGGTACGACCGATCAATGCCACCTCGCCGGCCTGGAGAGCTCCGATCACCCGGTCCGCTGCCGCTCCCGCCCGCCGCAGGGCCTCGATCTCGGCTGAGTCCTTCACCGCTCGCAGCGGGCCGGTCACCGTCGATGCGCGATGCCACGAGGCACCGGGCAATGCCGACTGGAGATCCACCACGAAGCGCGCCCAGGTGCGATCCCCCACCGCCAGGCGAACCCTGGTGCTGCCACCCCCCACCATGGTCGCCACCATCCTGACCGGATCGTCGGCCTCACCAAAGGGAGCCAAGGTGAACAGGTCTCCCCGCTCCACCACCCGGGGTGCCTCGAGGGCTGGCACCACCAGGGTTGCCTGCCCGTCCACCGGAAGCACCAGCATCGTGAGCCGTTCCAGCGGCATGGCCTCGTACCCGATCAGCCACGGCAGGTCCGGTCCCACCGACAACAGCAGGACATCCAGACCGCGGTCGGCCATCGCGGCCCGGACCTGCTCCATACGATGAGCAAACATCGGTCGGAAGATCAGGGAAGCCCGGCGTGAGGGACATCCACCTCCACCGTGGCCAGCCGGGCTTCGCGTGCGGTGGCCCGGTTGTGTTCGAAAAAGTCCGGAGCGCAGCACATCAACAGGGTGGTGCCGTTGGGCCCGCCGAGCTGGCAGGCATACACGCCCAGACCGTCGGGGCCCGATATCTCCTCGACCATCTCACCGCCCGGGGCCACCCGAACCGCCCGATTTCCGAGGGCATCGGCCACCCACAGGTGGCCCTCAGCATCCAGTGTGCAGCCATCGGGGGCCACCACCACCTGCCCGAGCTGTTCGGCAAAGGTCTCGCCGGTGGGCGCGGGCGCGAACGAAGCCCAGGTCCGACGATCCATCAACGATCCATCTGCTCCGATCGAAAATGCGGTGTAGCGGTTCCCGGTGGTCTCACCGACGATGAGGGTGGAACTGTCGGGGGTGATCACCATCCCGTTGGGGAATCTCAGATCGGTGGCTACCACCGTCACCTGACCATCAGGATCGACCCTGACCAGGTCGGCGGTGGCAGGAGTTCCGCCACCCATGAGGTCGAATCCGAAGTTCCCCACATACACGTGTCCTGCTGAGCTGACCACCAGATCGTTCAGATGGCCGGTGGCCAGGCCCGACAGGTCAGCCATCTCACTGAGCGAGCCGTCGAGATATCGCAAAACGCGGTGGTCCTTCATGGACGAGATCACCAGCGCACCGTCTGGCATCCATCCCAAACCGGATGGCTGAGCGGGAACTTCCACCACCACGGTCTCGGTGCCATCCGGTGCCACCCGTGAAACGGTGTGTCGGTAGAAATCCGACACCCACCAGGTGCCGTCGCGCCAACGAGGCCCCTCGAAGAATCCGCCGCCGTCGAACAAGGTCGTCACCACCCGGGTCGTCATGGGTGCGACGGTACCCCCAGAGCGGAGTCGGCTGCTTGGCGAGCGTGGTAGCTGCTGCGCGTCAACGGGGATGCTTCTACATGGCCGATTCCGAGGGCCTCTCCCAGTTCCTTGAGTTCGGTCAACTCGTCGGGGGTCCACCACCGTGCCACCGGCAGATGATTGGTGGTCGGGCGGAGGTACTGACCGATGGTCACGATGTCCACCCCGACCCCGTGCAGATCGGCCATGGTGCCCACGACCTCTTCTCGGGTTTCACCCATCCCCACGATGAGACTGGTCTTGGTGGTGAGCCCGGCCTGCTTGGCTCGGGCCAACACCGCCAGGCTGCGGGCGTAGGAGGCGCTGGGGCGCGCCGCCCGCTGTAGGCGGGGCACGGTCTCGACGTTGTGGTTCAGCACCTCGGGGCGGATGTCGAAGATCACCCCGAGGGCATCGGGGTCTCCCTTGCAGTCCGAGATCAGCACCTCTACTGAAACTCCCGGGACCCGGTCACGGATGGCAGCCACCGACTTCGCGACGTGGCGGGCTCCCCCGTCGGGCAGATCATCGCGGGCCACCATGGTCAGCACGGCGTAGCGCAAGCCCATGCGAGCCACCGCCTCGGCCACGTGGGCCGGCTCGTCAGGATCGAGTGGAAGTGGGTGACGGGTGTCGACCAGGCAGAAGCCACAGGCGCGCGTGCAGCGGTCGCCGCACAACATGAAGGTCGCGGTGCCGTCCGACCAACATTCGGAGATGTTCGGGCAGCCTGCCTCCTCACAGACGGTGGACAGGGAAAGCTCACGAACCGTGCGCCTGATCCTCAGGTATTCGGGTCCGAACGATGCTCGTGCCCGCATCCACTCGGGCTTGCGTTCCCCGATGGCCAGACCCTGGGTAACCCCCGCCTCTGCCAGACGGCCCAGGAGCCGAACCGGGGCGGGCGATGATCCAGTCGCCCGCTCATCGGCCACGGCCGATCCGGCCTGGTCCGCCCGGACCTGTCCGGCACGGGTGCCGGGGCCTTCGCCTCGCGAGAACGGTGACAGGTCACTGGTCCGGTGCCGCCACACCACATCGAGACGATCGTGCCCCCCGGATCCCCACCGTTGTACCGCCCGGGCACTCACGGCATCCACCACCTCTGCCATGGTGGCACCCGAGCCTTCAGCTCGCAGGGAGGTGACCTTCCGATCGGCGATGCCGCACGGAACGATGTTGGCGAACATGTCCAGATCGACATCCACGTTCAACGCAAAGCCGTGCATGGTGCGCCCGCGCTCCAGCTTCACCCCTATGGCTGCGATCTTGCGAGGATCGCCCGAACCGCCGTCAACCCACACTCCCGGGTAGCCGTCGAGTCGCTCAGCCGTGACTCCCAGGTCGGAAAGGGCGTCGATCAGTACCTGCTCGACTGCCTCCACATAGGCCGCGGTATCGGGGAGTGTCCCGCCGCCCTTTCCGGGAAGGCTGAGAATCGGGTAGCCAACCAGCTGTCCGGGGCCGTGATACGTGACATCACCACCGCGGTCGGTGGTGACCAGATCAGCTCCAACCGCGGTGGGATCAACCAGCACATGGGCAGGGTCGGCCCGTACTCCCAGGGTGTAGACGGGCTGATGCTCCAGGAGCAGCAGGTGATTCTGGTCCCCGATGCGGCAGAGTCCGTGTTGCAGTGCGTGGGCATCCGCGTACGACACGCGCCCGAGCCATCGGACGTGCAGGGGCTGCTGACCGGACCCGGGGACCGATGACTCCATCCTGACCGGCTCTAGAGCTCGGCTGACCAGTCGCGGGTCTCGAGGATCTCGTGCACCCGAGCCAGGAACTGGGCCGCGTAGGCACCGTCGAAGGCCCGGTGATCCCAGCCCAGGGTCAGGTTTCCCCGGGAACGGATGGCAATACTTTCGCCACCATCGGCATCGGTCACCACCACCGGACGTCGGGCGACTCCATCGGTGGAGAGGATCATCACCTGCGGTTGATTGATGATGGGCAGCAGGAACGTGTTGCCGGTACTCCCGATGTTGGTGATGGTCACGGTCCCACCAGTGATGTCATCGGCGCTGAGTGTCCGGGCGTGGGCCCGATCGGCCAGATCGGCGACGTTGCGGGCCAGGGCCCGAAGGCGCTGATCCTGGGCGTTGTGAACCACGGGCACGATCAGTCCCTCGTGATCGAGGTCGACGGCGATACCCAGGTTCACACTGCCGTGAACCAGGATGTGCTCGGCAACCTCACCCATCGATGCGTTCACCAAGGGGTACTCGGCCAGAGCGTCCACCAGTGCCCGAGCCACGAACGGCAGGTAGGTCAGCGATACACCTTCTTCGGCTCGGAACGAGTCCTTCACCGCCCTGCGGACCCGCTCAACCGCCTCGTAGTCGACCTCGGTGCTGACGTAGGCGTGGGCCGAAGTCTCCAGTGACCGGACCATGTGCTCGGCCGTGATCCGGCGGATCTTGTTGAGGGCCACCGGTTCGTCGGCTCCAACTGCCACCGACGGACGGGCCGGAGCCGGTCGAGCCGGGGGCCGCTGAAGCGGTGAGGCTCCCGAAACACCACCCGGGCCCCCCTTCGGAGCTACCGCCGGCTGGGCGCCGCGCGTCCGCAGATGGGCCTCGACGTCAGCTCGCGTGATCCGGCCACCTACCCCGGTTCCCGCAACCTCGGCGGGGTCCACCCCGGCATCTTCGAGCAATCGCCTGACCACTGGCGACAACAGGACACCCGCGGCCGGGGAAGGCGACGAGGCAGGCACGGCCACGGGCGCGGCCACAGGCGCAGAAGCGATCGGGGGCTCTGGCGCGGCCGCAGTCGGCGGAGTCGGAGAAGCCGGCGGCTCGGGCTGGTCGGCCGGTCCAGCATCCGTCGAGGATGGGGCAGACGCACCCGGAGCGTCACCTACCACCGCCAATCGGGTGCCGACATCGACGGTCTCGCCTTCGGGAACCAGGATCTCGACCAGGTACCCGGACACCGGCGAAGGAACCTCGGAATCGACCTTGTCGGTGGACACCTCGAACAGCGGCTCGTCCTCTGCCACCTGGTCTCCGACTTCCTTGAACCACCGCGTGATGGTTCCCTCGGTGACGCTCTCTCCGAGTTGAGGGAGCTCGATGTCGGCCATGGGAGGCTCGCTTTCTGGGTGTGTGTGTCAGGGTTGGGTTCTTGTGGATCTCAGCCGTTGAGGCTTCGGCCGGTGAGCGACAGGACCGCTTCACCGAAGCTCTCGGTGAGCGAGGGATGCGGCTGAAGGAAATGGGCCACCTCATCGACGGTGGCTTCCCAGTTGACCGAGAGGTAGCCGGCACCGAGCTGTTCGGTGACCCAGGGGCCAGACATGTGGACGCCCAGGATCCGGCCAGCCGTTCCGTCGGCCGACTTCTCGGCGATGATCTTCACCATCCCCTCGGTCTCTCCGATGATCAACGCCCGGCTGTTGCCACCCCAGCGGTGTTTGGCGACAACCACCTCGAATCCGGCGTCGCGGGCGGCCTGCTCGGTCATCCCCACAAATGCCACCTCGGGCTGGCAGTAGATGCACCACGGCACCCGGGAATAGTCCACCGGAACCGCCACCTCGCCGAGCAACTGCTTGACCACCAGGATGGCCTCGGCATAGCCGACATGAGCGAGCCCCGGAGTGGCGATGAGGTCACCGACCGCCCAGACACCTTCCACGGCAGTTCGGCAGTACTCGTCCACCTCGACGAAGCCCCGCTCGTCGACCACCACACCGGTGCCATCGAGCCCAAGGCTCTCCGAGAGCGGCCGTCGACCGACCGAGACCACCACGGCATCGACCTCGAGTGGATCGGCGCCCTCGACGTCAAGGGTGGTCGAGGCACCGCTCGGCTGGTGACCGTTCACCCGGACCCCAGTACGCACGTCTATCCCCCGGCCCTTGAACGACCGCAGCACGGTGTTGACCACGTCCTTGTCTACGCCGGGGAGAATCTGGGGAAGCGCCTCGAGGATGGTCACCTGGCTTCCGAGGTCGGCCAGCATCGAGGCGAACTCACAACCAATGGCACCGCCACCGATCACCGCCACCCGGGCGGGACGTTCGGTGAGTTCGAACACTTCATCGGAGGTCAGGACCGGACCTCCGACTTCGAAACCGGGAATGGTCCGCGGGACCGAGCCGGCCGCCAGGATCACGGCGTCTGCAGTCAGCACCACCTGATCTCGGTCATCACCGGTCACCGTCACCGACCGGTCGGCGCCCAGCGTTCCGGTGCCGGCGAACAGGGTGACCTTGCGGTGCTTGAGAAGCCCCGACAGCCCCGAGAACAGGCCACCGACCACCTGGGCCTTTCGGGCCATCGTGGTGGACCAGTTGAGGGCGGGAGTTCCGACCTCGACTCCGAAATCGGCCGCGTGGGCCACAGAACGGAAGACATGAGCGGTCTCGAGTAGTTCCTTGGCCGGAATGCATCCCCGGTGCAGGCAGGTACCACCCACCTTGTCCTTCTCGACCAAGGCCACATTCAGCCCAGCTGAAGCACCATAGAGAGCAGCGCCGTAGCCGGCGGGTCCGCCGCCAACCACGATCAGGTCGAAGTGGGTCTCGGTACCGGCGGCGTCGGTCACAGTGTTCCTCTCATCGGGCCGACGCCGACCGGGAACCGCTGAGTGAACGAGCTCCCGTCCACGTCGGAACAGGTCTACGAACACCCTACCGACCCGAGCCGCCACCCTTGATTTCGAGATCAGATCATCATCATCTGGACCGTGAACGCCACCAGGATGGCCACACCGCACAACAGGGCGGCGGCGATCAGCTTCCGGGTACTCATCGTCGCCAGCCTACCGACGGCGCCGCGCCCCCTACAGTCCAGCACCGCCCGATCACCCCGATGCGAGCAAGGAGAAACCCCCGGTGAGAGACGCCCTCGGATCTGTTCAGTCGATTCTGGTCCTGGGTGGAGGTTCTGACATCGCGGCGGCAACCTGCGAGCTTCTGGCGGCCGACCGGTGCCGCACGGTAATTCTGGCGGGACGCGATCCCGATGCGATGGAGCCCACCGCTCAACGCCTGCGCGCCGCCGGAGTGACCACGGTGGAGACGGTGCGATTCGATGCCGATGCCCCTGAGAGCCACGCCGAGGTCATCGATGGCGTCTTCAGCCACCACTCCGACATCGATGTGGTCATGGTCGCTTTCGGCATCCTCGGCAACCAGGATGAGCTGTCAGCCGATCCTGCCGCCGCTGCCCGGCTGGTGGGTACCAACTTCTCGGGCGCGGTGTCGGCGGCGTTGGCTGTGGTACCCCACCTCCGGCGCCAGGCCCACGGAACACTGGTTTTCATGTCCTCGGTGGCTGGAGAACGAGTGCGGGCCGACAACTTCGTGTACGGGTCGACCAAGGCCGGGCTAGACGCCTTCGCCCAGGGCCTAGGCGACTCCCTGGCCGGATCGGGGGCCTCGGTCATGGTGGTCCGACCGGGCTTCGTGCGAACCTCGATGACCGCCCACATGGAAGACGGTCCGATGGCCACCACGGCCGAAGCGGTGGCCGCCGACATCATCGCCGGTTTGCGGTCAGGTGCTCACACTGTGTGGTCGCCGGCGAAGCTGCGTCCAGTGTTCATGGTCCTGCGCCACCTGCCACGGCCACTGTGGCGGAAGGTGGCCGCCGCCCGGTAGGCGCCGAGCCCGGTGCTAGCGTCGACCGACTGGCATCGGATGGTCCGAAGCCGAAGCAACTCCCGAGGCGTTAACCATGTCGGCAGCCGAATCACCTTCCGCGCACCGCCCAGAGCGGGTGATCATCGTCGGACAGGGCTACGTCGGTCTGCCCTTGGCGGTCAGGGCTGCTGAACAGGGCTACGACGTGGTCGGCTTCGACCTCGACAAGTCCAAGATCGACCTCCTGCGAGCTGGCACGTCCTACATCGAAGACATTCCGAGTTCGCGACTTGAGACAATCATCGCCAACGGCACCTATCGGGCCAGCGATGATCCAGCTGACCTCGCGGATTTCGATCTGGCGGTAATCTCGGTCCCCACCCCCTTGACCGAGGGTCTACCGGACCTCTCCTACATCGAGTCCTCGGCGTCCATGCTGGGCGGTCATCTGAAGCCCGGGGCCTGTGTGATCCTGGAATCCACCACCTATCCGGGCACCACCGAAGAGCTGGTGGCTCCACTGCTGGAACAAGCCAGCGGGCTGCGCGTCGGCCATGACTTCCAGCTCGGCTACAGCCCGGAGAGAATCGACCCAGGCAACAAGACCTACACCCTCGAGACCACTCCCAAGGTGGTCTCGGGCATAGACGCCGCCAGCCTCGCTCGGGTCCAGGGCTTCTACGACAAGATCGTCGCCCGTACCGTCCCGGTGCGTTCCCCCAAGGAAGCCGAGCTGACCAAGCTGCTCGAGAACACCTTCCGCCATGTGAACATCGCTCTCGTCAACGAGCTCGCCATGTTCGCCCGCGACCTGGGAATCGACATCTGGGAGGCGATCGACGCCGCCGAGACCAAGCCGTTCGGCTTCATGCCGTTCCGGCCCGGCCCCGGCGTTGGAGGACACTGCCTACCCATCGATCCTTCATATCTCTCCTGGAGGGTCAAGCGGTCGCTCGGCCAGACCTTCCGGTTCGTCGAGTTGGCCAACGAAATCAACGAGCACATGCCCGACTACGTCGTGCGTCGCTTGGTGGCCGCCCTCAACACCCGTGAACTTCCGGTCAAGGGACGACGCATTCTCGTACTCGGGCTCGCCTACAAGAAGAACACCGGTGACGACCGCGAGTCACCCAGTACCCGGATCATCGAGTTGCTGACTCAACTCGAGGCCGACGTTGTGGTGGCCGACCCTCACGTCGATCCCGAACGGTCCCACGCGGCCCGAGGAGCCCAGATCGTGGACCTCACCGCAGCCGAGGTCACCCGGGCCGACGCCGTGGTACTGCTGGTGGACCACGACGAGTTCGACCTGGATCTCATCACCGGCCACCCCCTGGTGCTCGACACCCGCCGCTGCGTTCAGGGACCCGGCGTGGAGACCCTCTGAACCACCTCGGTTCAGCCATGCC
>CAUJFC010000112.1 GCA_963169755.1 Actinomycetota bacterium
GGCCGTCCGCGCCGGTTGTGGGCGCTACCTGTTGCGGTAGACGTCTGTCCTCGACGGCGTCAGTTGCGCTCGGCGGCCACCAGCTCGGCCAGTTGTACGGCGTTGAGCGCGGCACCCTTGCGGAGGTTGTCGTTGGACAAGAACAGCGCCAGCCCGTTCTCGACCGTCTCGTCGGGACGGATCCGCCCGACGTAGGTGGGATCCTGACCAGCGGCCATCAGCGGGGTCGGCACGTCGGCCAGCTCGACGCCGGGGGCGTAGGCCAGGATCTGACGGGCCAGAGCAGGGGTGATCGGACGCTCGAATGATGCGTTCACAGCCAGGGAGTGCCCGGTGAACACCGGCACCCGCACACAGGTTCCCGACACCTTCAGCCCTGGGATGTCGAGGATCTTGCGGGTCTCGTTACGCAGCTTCTGCTCTTCGTCGGTCTCGTCCAGACCGTCATCCACCACCGATCCCGCCAAGGGGATCACGTTGAAGGCGATGGGGGCCACGAACTTCTGAGGGGTCGGGAACTCCACTGCCCGACCGTCGTGGGTCAGACCCGCCGCGCCGTCCACCACCTTGCGGGCCTGCTCATCGAGCTCGGCCACCCCGGCCAGGCCGCCGCCCGACACCGCCTGATAGGTCGAGACCACCATCGAACGCAGCCCGGCCTCACGGTGAAGCGGCCCCATCACCGGCATGGCCGCCATGGTCGTGCAGTTGGGGTTGGCCACGATGCCCTTGGGTCGGTTGGCCAAGGCGTGGGGGTTCACCTCCGACACCACCAGAGGCACGTCGGGGTCCATCCGCCAGGCCGAGGAGTTGTCGATGACGACCGCACCAGCCGCGGCCACCCGCGGCGCCAACTCCTTGGAGGTGGCACCCCCGGCCGAGAACAGCACGACGTCGAGCCCGGAGTAGTCGGCGGTGGCGGCGTCCTCGACCACCACGTCACCGTCCGGGCCAGACAGGGTCCGGCCTGCCGAGCGCGCCGACGCGAACAGGCGCAACTCGCTCAGCGGGAACTTCCGCTCGGCGAGGATGCCCCGCATGACGCCGCCTACCTGACCGGTTGCTCCCACGATGCCTACGCGCATGGTGGGAAGGCTACGGCCCCCCGCCCCGTACCCCCAAGGGCGTTGTCAGGCGGCGTCGAGCCCGAATGCGCTGTGCAACACGGTGACGGCTCGGTCGCACTGGTCGCCGGCCACCACCACCGAGATCCGAATCGCTGAGGTCGAGATCATCTCGATGTTGATGTCGTTGGCCGCGAGGGTCTCGAACACCGTGGCGGCCACCCCGGGATTGGTCTTCATACCCGCCCCCACCAGTGACACCTTGGCGATGGAAGGGTCCGCCAGTACCTGATCGGCGCCGATCTCAACTGCCACCTGCTCACAGATCGGCCGGACGTTGTCCAACTGGTCGGCCGGAAGCGTGAAGGAGATGTCGGTGAAACCCTGCTCGGACACGTTCTGCACGATCATGTCGACGTTCACGTCGGCCGAGGCCATGGCCCGGAACAGACGGGCCGACACCCCGGGCCGGTCCGGCACCTGGGTGATGGTGATCTTGGCCTCGGAGTCGTCGCCGACGATCCCCGACACGATGGCGTCTTCCATCTCGGACTCCTCCTCGGTGATCCAGGTTCCCAGTTCCCACGTGAACGCCGACCGCACGTGCAAGCGGACACCGTGGGTGCGGGCGAACTCCACCGCCCGCATGGCCGGCTTGGGGCAACCGGCCGCACACATCTCGAGCATCTCGTCGAAAGAGATGCGGGTCATCCGTTGAGCCACCGGTACCACTCGGGGGTCGGTGGTGAACACCCCGGGTACGTCGGTGTACAGCTCGCACACCCCGCCCAACGCCTCGGCCAGGGCCACCGCCGTGGTGTCGCTGCCGCCCCGCCCCAGGAAGGTCACGTCGTTGGCGGTCGACACCCCTTGGGCACCCCCGACCACCGGCACCCGTCCGGCGTCAACCGCGGCCCGGATGCGGTCGGCGCGCACCTCGAGAATCTTGGCGTTCATGTGGTTGGTGTCGGTGAGGAACCCCGCCTGGCTTCCGGTGAACGAGTCGGCGGGCACCCCCAGGTCGTGGAGGGCCATGCACAGCAGCGCGGTGGCCTTGCGTTCACCGGCAGTGATCAACATGTCCATCTCGCGACCGGGACGAGTCTTGGAGACCTGGCTGGCCAGGTGCAGCAGTTCGTCGGTCTCCTTGCCCATGGCCGAGACCACCACCACCGCCTGATCGCCACGCTTGACGGTGCGCGCCACATGGTCGGCCACCTCCCGGATGCGCTCCGGGTCAGCTACCGAGGTACCTCCGAACTTCTGGACGACCACTCCCACAGAGGGGCACGGTACCGGGCCAGCCACCCCGGCCCCCAACCTCAATGGGTTCCCGTGGGGCCGGGAGCAGGCTCAGACCCTCAGTGGATCGTCGGGGATCTCGGGACCGTCGATCATCACACCCCACGATCGCAACTGGGCGACTCCGGTGGGGATGTCTCCGCCGACCAGAGTGCACAGGGCCTTCAGATCGTCGTGGCGCAGCGACAGCACCTTGCCGTTGAAGTCGCCCCGGGCGTCGATTATCGAGTGGACGAAGCGCCGGATGGGAGCGGCGGGGTCGATCCGCCCCAGTGCCTCGAGATCCAGCACGATCTTGCGCCGCTCGCCCGACTGGGCAACGGCGTTGGGCTCTCCCAGCAGCACTCCCACCGGCACCCGGTAGAAGTCGGCCAGGGCTCGCAGCCGAGGCAGCGACAGGGTGCGGAACCCCCGTTCGTAGGCGCCCACCGCTGATGCGCTCCACCGGCCCTCGGAACGAACCTCGACCTCGGCCAGCGAGAGTCCCTGGGCTTGGCGGATGGCCCGCAGGCGCTGTCCCACTGCCCGAGTGAACGCCAGATCGTCCTCCGCGGGTGAACCACCGGTGGCTGGGCCGTCGGCTTCCGCGGGGGTCTGCTGACCAGGGTCCAGCGTGCTCACTCCCCCATTCTGCCCGTTCCTCACGGATCGACAAGAGTCAACCACTCAACGTGTTGGGATGTGGACTGACAGGCGCACCGATCAGACGAGCACGGTAGGGCTGAACCGAGGCGAGGCCGAGGTATGTCCGAACTCAGCCGTTCAACCGACCGTCGGTAGGATCTGACCGACATGGGTACCGAGAAACGCGCACGTCAGAAGGCCAACAAGGCAGCCAAGCTCGCCGAACAGGAAGCGGCCGAGGCCAAGGCCCGACGCATCCGGGCCATCCGCAACGTGGTCCTGTTCGGCATCGGAATCGTGGTGGTGGCCCTACTGCTGGCGCTGGCCGGATGTTCGAGCAACACCGATGACGCCAACGAACAGTCAAGCTCGACCACCGAGTCGACAACCCTCGCGACCGGCGGGGACGAACCGTCCGACACCGGATCGACCAACACGACCCAGCCCGGCGGAGCCGCCCCTTACGGAACCGGCGAATGTCCGCCCGAGGAAGGCACCGGCCAGCCCGTGCTGACCTTCGACGACGCCCCGCAGCGCTGCATCGACCTGTCCGCCACCTGGACCGCCACTTTCAACACCACCCAGGGTTCGTTCACCGTCGAGCTCGACACCGAGCGCACCCCGGTGACCACCAACAACTTCGTGGTGCTGGCCCGCAGCGGATACTTCGACGGCACCGACCTGTTCCGCACCGAGGCCGACACCGGGATCATCCAGGGCGGCTCACCCCACACACAATCCAACACCGACGAGGGCCCCGGCTACACCATTCCCGACGAGGGCCTGCCGTTCAGCTCCGAGGACTATGGCCCCGGTGCCCTGGCCATGGCCCGTACCGCGGTACCCGACAGCGGCAGCGCTCAGTTCTTTCTGTTGGCGGGCGAAGGCGGCCGGTACCTGGGTGACACCGACATGCTGGGGTCCAGCGCCGGGACCTACGTGGTCTTCGGGCGCACCACCGACGGTCTCGACGTGCTGACCGCCATCGCTGCCCTCGACGACGGCACCGGAGCGCCCTCCACCCCGGTCACCATCGAGTCGGTCGACATCGCCCACTCCTGAGCGAAACCCCTCGACGCCTCTGGGACGGGTCAGGCCGGAATGGCCCCCAGCTCCGCGGGCTGGCCGCCCACGAACACCGCCACCTCGCCCGCCCCTTCGGCCCGCCAGGTTCCCTCGGGCGAACGGATGAGGGCGGTGCGTTCGTCGATGCCCGCCAGCACCAGTCCGGGCGGGCTCATGCGCAGCGTCCGGTGGGCGGCATCTTCGGACCAGTGGTCGTGAGCGGGAATCACCGACAACCCCGGCACCAGTCCCAACCCCAGCGTGAACGCCCCGCCCCGAGGGTCGACCATGGGATGGCACATCACCATGGCCCCCGCCGAAGAACCGGCCAGCACTCCGCCGCCCTGCCAGGCCGCCACCAGGGCCTCCCACACCGGAGAATCTTTCATCACCGACCGCAGGTGCATGGGCGAGCCACCCACCAGGTAGGTGAACTTGGATGCCGCCACCACCTCGGCCATGGCCGGATCCAGGGCCTGGGGACGGGCCAGGACATCGAGCCCCCGAACCTCGACCCCCAGTCGACCGAACCAACCCGAGGCCGCCTCCACCAGGCGCTGGGGATGTTCGTAGGCCGCGCCGGTGGGCAGCACCAGCACCTCTGACGCCCCCGAAGCCTCCAACAGGGCGGCGTCGAAGGTGCACCCTTCGCTGAACTCGCCGCCGCCCACCAATGCCAACGTGCCGGACATGGAGCCGACCCTATCCGCGCCAACCATCGCCTCCGGCCGCACATCGAGTCCGGGCCGCGACCAAACTGCCGGACCCCAACTCCGCCACCGATCGGGGCCATGCCTCGCCCAGTTGGGCGGTCCCGGCGACCGGTCGGTAGCTTGGCCCGCCATGACGATCACAAGCGTTGGCATTCTGGGTTCGGGGATCATGGGATCGGGCATCGCCGAGGTGGCCGCCAAGACGGGCCACACCGTGGTTCTCCGCTCACGCAAGCAGGAGACCGCCGATGCCATGCTGGCGTCGCTGGAGAAGTCGCTCACCAAGCAGGTCGAGCGCGGCAAGCTCACCGACGACGACAAAGCCGCAGTGCTCGGCCGGGTCACCGCCACCGCCCACATCGGGGCTCTGGCCGACTGCGATCTGGTGATCGAGTCGGTGGTCGAGGACCTCGCCGTCAAGACCGAACTGTTCAAGGAGCTCGACGGTGTGGTGAAGGAGGGGGCCATCCTGGCCACCAACACCTCCACGCTTTCGGTGGTGAACATGGCGGTGGTCACCGACCGCCCGGACCGGGTGGTGGGTGTCCACTTCTTCAACCCCGCCCCGATGATGTCGCTGGTCGAGATCGTGCGACCGCTCACCGCCTCTGATGAGACCGTGGCCGAGGTCACCGAGTTCGCCCGGGCCTGCGGCAAGGATCCGGTGGAGGTCAAGGACCGGGCCGGGTTCATCGTCAACGCCCTGCTGTTCCCCTACCTGAACAACGCCGTGCGGATGCTCGAGAACGGCACCGCCAGCCGCGACGACATCGACACCGCCATGAAGGGCGGCTGCAACTTCCCGATGGGTCCGCTGGCTCTGCTGGACCTGGTGGGTCTGGACACCTCGCTGTCGATCCTCGACGCCCTCTACGAGGAGTTCCGCGACCCCAACTACGCCGCGGTTCCGGCCCTGCGCCGTATGGTCACCGCCGGTCAGTTGGGCCGTAAGTCCGGTCTGGGCTTCTACGACTACTCCAAGAAGTAGGACCCTGACGCCCGACCCACCTCGGGAGCCCGCCCCCAGTCGGTGGGCCATGCCCGACCCCCGCTCGGTCGACGAGTCGGGGCTGGTGGCCATCGGCGCTGATCTGGAACCGGGAACTGTGCTGGCCTCCGACCGTGCCGGCCTTTTCCCGATGCCCGTGAAGAGCCGCACCATCGGCTGGTGGTCACCGGACCCCCGGGGGGTCCTGCCGTTGGAAGGGCTGCGGGTCAGCCGGTCGCTGCGGCGATCCTGCCAACGCTACGAGGTACGGGTGGACACCGCGTTCGACGCCGTGATCCGCGCCTGCGGCGATCCCCGGCGACCGCACGGGTGGATCAGCTCGGAGATCATCGACGTCTACACCACTCTCCACCGACTCGGCTGGGTGCACTCGGTGGAAACCTGGACACCCGAAGGCGAGCTGGTCGGCGGTCTCTACGGAGTAGCAGTCGGAGGGTTGTTCGCCGGCGAGTCGATGTTCAGCCACCGAACCGACGCCTCCAAGGTTGCACTGGTGGCCCTGGTCGAGCGACTCCTAGCCGGTGGCACCACCCTGCTCGACGTGCAGTGGACCACCGACCACCTTCGCTCGCTGGGCGCCGTCGACATCGCCCAGAACACCTACCTGCGGCTCCTGGCCGAGGCGGTGACCCAGCCCCAGACCACCGCGTTCGATCCTCCTCCCTGACCGTCACGGGAGTGGGCCGCTCTCCAGTTACAGGTGTGTCGTGATCTGGCAGGCTGGCCCAGTGACGACCACCCCTGATCCCGCGGCCGCTGACACCGACGAGCGGCTCGAGGCCACGGCGTCCACCGACGCCGCCGGTCTGATCGCCCATTTCCGCGGCCCCTACGCCGACGGCCCACCCGCCGAGGCGCTGGAGGTCACCATGCCTCCCCTGGACCGCTTCGGTCTGGCCGAACTCCGGCGATCGGTGGTGATCTGGGTGGTGCTGGTACTGGCCACCGTCCGGGCCATGGCCCGCTGGGTCCTCAACCGGCAGGGACGGCCCGCCGCCCAGGCCGCTTGTGAGGGTGTGGTCGAGGGGTTCGAGATTCTCGGCCCCACCTTTGTGAAGCTGGGACAGCTCATCGCTTCCTCGCCCAGCTTGTTTCCCGCTCCGCTGGTAGATGCCTGCGCACGAACTCTCGACGAGGTGGCCCCGTTCGACCCCGCCACCGTGCGCAAGATGGTCAACCGCGAACTGGGACGGCCACCGGGCCAGATCTTCAAGTCATTCGACGACCGGCCCCTGGCTTCCGCCTCGATCGCCCAGGTCCACGCAGTCGAGCTGCCCGACGGCCGACAGGCGGTGCTGAAGCTCCAACGTCCCGACATCGCCCAGCGGATGAACACCGATCTGCGTATCCAGCACTTCCTGGCCAGTCGGGTGCTGGGCCGAGTCAAGAGCCTGGCCCCCGCCAATGTTCCCGCCATCATCGAGGACCTCCACAAGGTCACCAACCAGGAGTTGAACGCCGTTTTGGAGGCCCATCGCCAGACCCGTTTCCGAGACCGAATCGGAGCCTTCGGCGACAACCACGGCATCACCGCCCCCGAGGTGTACTGGGAGTACTGCGGCCCCCACTCCATCTGCATGGAACGCATGACCGGCGTCCCCATGGACCGCTTCGACGCCATCCGCGAAGCCGGCGTCGACGGCGAGCTCATTCTCCGCCGGGGCATCAAGGTGTGGATGGAGGCGGCCCTCGTCCACGGCCCCTTCCACGGCGACGTGCACGCCGGGAACCTCTGGCTGCTCGACGACGGCCGGGCCACCTATTTGGACTTCGGGATCATGGGAGAGCTTCCCGACCCGTGGAAGCAGACCATGCGAGAGATCATCTACACCTCGATGATCGACCAGGACTACCGGCGGGTGGTCCGGGCGTACCAGAAGGTGGGGGTGATGCCCGCCGATGTCGACCCCGAGATCGCCGGACCCCAGATCGCCATGGTCATGGAACCGGTGCTCAGCCGAGGCATCGGTGGAGTGAGCCTGGGTGAGACCTTCAAGCTCAACCTGGACATGGCCAACCAGTTCGGGGCCACGACACCGCGTGAGCTGGTCTTGATCGCCAAGCAACTCCTGTACTTCGAGCGTTACGCCACCGTCCTGGCCCCCAACTATGTGATGGCCCGAGACCTGTTCCTGGTGCGCAACGTGTTCCCCGACGACGTTGCCCGACTGGCCGAGGAACGCGGAATCACCCTCCCCGACTGAGCTCACCCGGTTCGGGCCACCACCACCCCGCTCACGAGACCGAACGGGCCAGGTTGTAGGAGACATACGCCGACAACAGGGCGGGCGGGACCATCACCGCCAACATGGCATGCGCGTGGCCGGTGGCCGCCACCCAGAAGGCGATGTAGAGGGTGGCGTACACGATTCCACCGGCCACGAAACACGCGGCCGCAGGCGCCCACCGACGGCGAGCCAGCACGGCAGCCGCCACCACCGCGGAGCCGACTATTCCCAGGACCAGGTCGGCGAGCAGGAACGAGTTGGTCACCGCCCGCTCGGCCATCGCCATCTCGAAACCGGCCCGATCTCCCGACCACCACCACAGCAACGCCCAGAACCCAGCTCCGGTGATGGCCTGAATCAGGAAGTATCCGGCATAGGTGCGGCGCAGTAGTTCGTCATCCACCGCCCGTCACGCTAGGCCTCACCCGGTATCGCCGGCGCCCGGTCGGGTCGGCCCCCGGGACATGACGGCCTCCGAGCTGAGCCACCATCGGTGCCCCCGTGACGACCCACCTGACGGACCGTCAGGAACTGGAGGAGTTCCGGTGTGACAAATCGCTCCGGTACGGCGGAGAATGGGGTATGACCGACCAGCGCCAGCCGGACCGTCCGTGGATGATGCGGACCTACTCGGGCCACTCCACCGCCAAGGCCTCCAACG
>CAUJFC010000113.1 GCA_963169755.1 Actinomycetota bacterium
GCGGCGGATGGCGTTGGCCACCTCCACCGCACGGGTGCGGGCCAGCCAGTGACCGCCGGTCAGTTCCTGCCGTTCGGTGGCGGTGGAGAACTGGTCGAGCCCCTCCAGTAGGGCCTTGCCCACCGGTTGGTCGTCGACCGCCACCATCAGTCGCACCGGCACGTCGGTGGGGACCCGGGCGGGCGGCAGCCGGTCGGTCCGAAACGGGGGAAGCAGCGCCCGCCTCTGGGCGCGGTACAGGCCCACTCCGTGGGCGGCGTCCTCCCCCACACCGGGGCCGGGCCACCGGGCATCGCAATAGGCCCCTTGACGAGCCATCAGCCGCGGCCAGCGCGGGCCCAGCACCTTGCGCCACAGCACCGGGGCCAACGGGGTCTGGAAAAAGGAGATGTAGGTGGATGACAGGCTCTGGCGAAGTGCCGGCTTCCAACCCCGGGGGCCGGCTTTGATCCAGGCCCGGATACGCCGCTCGACATGTTGGAGTGCCGGCCCCGACAGCGACGTGAACGAAGCCACCTGAGAGCGGTACTCGGGGTGGAGCACGAACGCCCAACCCTGGATCGAGCCCCAGTCGTGGCCCACCAGATGCACCGGACCACCCCCCGCTGCCTGACGGATCACCATGTCCAGGTCCTCCAGGAGACGGGCCAGTCGCCAGCCGGAGAGATCGGCCGGCACCTCCGAGGCACCGGCCCCGCGCCCGTCATAGGCGATCAGGTGGAAATGGTCGACCAGCTCAGCGGCGACCAGGTCCCACAGGCTGTGGTGGTCGGGGTAGCCGTGTACGAACACCACCTTGGGCGCATGGGTGGGACCGGCCTCGTAGGTGGCCAGGACCAGGCCGTCGGAGGTTCGGAAGTCGTGTCGCTCCCACATGGACCCGTTGTCAGAGGAGGTGCTCGTCATGGGGGCGAACCCTACGACCACACGACCCTGCCCGGGTACGGCCGAGCATCTCCATCGGGTGCCCAGAAGCCGAGGACTCCGGACACCACGATGGTCAGCGCGGCAAGGGGCTGTAGAAGACCAGACCGTTGCCCTTGTGGTCATAGACCACCGCACGGCGCTCGTGCTCGTCGTTGTAGGGCCCCTTCACCACCGCTCCCCCATTGGCCTCGATGGCCGCGGCGGCGGCATCGACGTCGTCGGTCTTGATGCCCGGCACGACCCGGCCCGGCATGGGATGGTCGATGTCGGTGGCCAGCGCCAGGGTCACCGACCCACCATCGAGTGCCGCGAAGTGTGAGCCGTCCCGGAACTTGAGCGGAAGCCCCAGGGTCTCGCTGTAGAAGCGGATCGAGTCGTCCAGGTCGTCGGTGTGCAGGATCACCATCTTCACGTCAAAGGTTGCCACTGCTCCTCCTCAGGTTGGGTGTGCATGTCAGGCCGAGTCTGGCATCGGGCGCACCCGACCGGTACCGGATCGTGCCGGCCCGAACACCGACAGCCGTAGGGTCATACCCACCGCGGTCCCCTCCCGGTAGAACCGGAGCGGATCCGAGCCTCTGAGAGGAACATCGTGGAACACACCGCCTTGGTCGACGCCCCCGTGGAAGAGGTGGTCGCCTGGTTCTCCCGACCCGGCGCCATCGACCGCCTTCTGCCACCGTGGCAGCCGTTACGAGTGGTCTCCGAGGCCACCTCACTGGCTTCGGGAACCGCGGTGCTGGCCCTTCCTCTGGGATTGCGCTGGCAGGCCACCCATGATCCTCAGCGCTACGAGCCCGGCCGGCAGTTCGTGGACCGACTCACCAACCCGGTGCTGCGCCACCTGGTGCCGTGGACCCACACCCACCGCTTCGAGGGGGTCGGCGCCAACCAGACCCGGGTGAGCGACCGGATCGACACCCGTGTCCCCGATCGTTTCCTCGCCCAGAACCTGGCCTACCGGGAACGCCAGATCTCCGGAGACCTGGGGTCTCACCACAGGCTGCGCGGTCCGAGCGGTGGACTCACCGTCGCAGTCACTGGCAGCACCGGTCTGATCGGCTCGGCCTTGTGTGCCTTCCTCAGCACCGGCGGGCACCGGGTGGTTCGACTGGTCCGGACCAGGTCGGCGGTATGGCCCCGCTACCACGAGGATCGGGTGTGGGATCCGGCCTGTCCGGCGCCCGACCTGCTCGACGGGGTGGATGCCCTGGTTCATCTGGCTGGTTCGCCGGTGGCGGGGCGGTTCAGCGCTGCCCACAAGATGGCGGTCCGCAACAGCAGGGTCGAGCCCACTCGGGCCCTGGCCGAACTGGTGGGGACTCGTCCCATGGTGGTGGCCTCGGCCGTGGGTTTCTACGGACCCGACCGGGGAGACGAAATCCTCACCGAGTCCGCGGCCCGCGGCCGGGGTTTCCTGGCTGATGTGGTGGCCGACTGGGAGCGGGCTGCCGACCCGGCCCGCTCCACTGGGGCCCGGGTCACCCATGTGCGGACCGGCATCGTGCAGTCGGCGGGGGGCGGAATGTTGGCCGTGCTCCGCCGGATCTTCGCTCTGGGAGCCGGTGGACGGCTGGGCGACGGCCGCCAGTGGGTGCCGTGGATCAGCCTCGACGACGTGCTCGACGTCTATCTGCGAGGCCTGGTGGACGACTCGCTGGAGGGTCCGGTCAACGCCGTGAGCCCCAATCCGGTCACCAACCGTGAGTACACGGCCACCCTGGCCCGAGTACTGCGCCGGCCTGCACTGATCCCGGTCCCCGCCATGGGCCCCCGCCTACTTCTGGGTGGAGACGGTGCCCGCGAGTTCGTCATGGCCGGCCAGCGCGCCCATCCTGCTGTTCTGGTCGAGGTTGGCCATCAGTTCCGTCACCCGGATCTGGAGCCGGCGCTGCGGCACCTGTTGGGCCGAGTACCGGTGAGCTAGATCCGAGGCCCTGCCCCAGGCACCCGGCTCGACAGGTCAGGCGGCCGCGGCGGCCGCCGGTGTGCCCATGACCACGTCCACACAGCGTTGGATCTCGGGATGCAACAGGGCAACCAGGGCATCGGGGTCGGTGGTCTGCACCGGGATCGGGTGGGCCACGTGAACGATCGGCTCGTGGCGCTCAGGCAGGACCGGGCGCTGGTAATCGTCTGGTTCACCGCCGTAGGAGAACGCACAAGGCAAGAGCACCACCTCCACCTTCTCGGATGCGGCGATGGCGGTGTGGGCGATGCCTTTGCGCAGCGGCTGCACCTCGGCGTAGCAGGTGCGGTTACGGGTGCCTTCCCAGAAGCCGGCCATGGAGTGGCCGTCGATCAGCTTGGCCACCTGGATCTCACTGGCCCGCAGGATGGCCTCTTGGTAGGTGGCCTGGATCTCGTCGGTGATCTCGATACCCCGTCGCCTCAGGTCTTCGAGCCGGAAGGTGGGAATGGCACCCAGGCCATCCACTGACCGCCGCAGTATTTTGCCGCCCAGCCCCGACCGGCTGAACAGCGACGGCTCGGCCGGGATGAACGCCCGACCCCGAATCCCTCGAAGCGCCGGGAGCCGCTGGGCCATGGCGACGATCACGTACTGGTCGTCGGCGGTGGTGTGGTTGGGCGAGATCACCACTCGGGCACCTCGGGCCAGCGCCGCCGAGATGGCTTCCTCGGCCCCGTCATCACAGGTGATGGTGGGTCGGTACACCCTGGCCAACACCGAGCCGGCGAAGCGGGCGAACGCCATGGACTGCTCATGGTGACGGTAGTAGTCGTAGACGGCGTGGTGATTGTCGAGTGCTACTCGTGGACGACCCATCACCCCAGCCTACCTACCGGTAGGTAGGGAGACCAGTGTCAGCCCATTTGGGGGTGGACTCGGGCCAACTGCTTGGAAGACTGCACCCATGAGATTGGGCTTGGACGTCAACCAGCAACGCATGTCATTCAACGAGGTGATCTCCCGCGCCCGCCTGGCCGAGGAATCCGGGTTCGACGGAGTGTGGGGCTTCGACCACTTCCAACCCACCTACGGCGAAGGACCGGGTGAGTGCTTCGAGGGGATGACCACCCTGGCGGCTCTCTCCGGCCACGTCCACCGGGTTCGGCTGGGGCTACTGGTCACCGGAGTGACCTACCGTCACCCCTCGGTGCTGGCCGCCGAGGCGCTGACGGTGGACCACGCCTCGGGCGGTCGCCTGGAGCTGTCGTTGGGTGCGGCCTGGCTCGAGGCCGAGCACCGCGCGCTGGGCATTGCCTTTCCTTCCACCGCCGAGCGCATCGAGCGCCTCGATGAGGCCCTCACCATTGTGCGGGGCCTGCTGTCTGGCCCCGGGTTCAGCTTCGAAGGCCGCTACTGGCAGATCGACGAGGCCACCCTCGACCCCCGCCCCCTCCAGCTCCCCCACCCACCAATCTGGGTCGGGGCCGGCGGCGAGTCGAAGATGGTCCCCCTGGCCGCCCGTCACGCCGATGTGTGGCACACCTTCGGTGACGCCGCCACCATCGCCCGCCGATCACGCATCCTCGAGGAAGCGGCGCTGGCCGCCGGACGAGATCCGGCCACCATCGCGCGGGCCACCAACTTGAACCTGTCGCAGTCCTGCGACCAGATGCTGGCCGAGGCCGAAGCGTTCCGCCAGGTCGGGGTGAGCTACCTGGTGTGTGGGTGGCCGGCCGAGGGGCGAGCCAGGATCGACGAGTTCGTGGACCGGGTGCTGCCCGAGTTGGCCACCTGGTGAGGTTCGGCTGCCCCTCCGGGTGAAACTCGCCAGCGCGACAGCCGTCGGTTGAGCGGTTGGAGCACTGCCAGTTCGACCACTGCCACCGTGGCCACCATCACCAGAGCCCAGGCGAACAGCGCCGCGGTGGCCAGATTGGACCGGGCCAGCGCGATCTCGGCCCCTATCCCATCGGAGGCAGCCAGCAGCTCCGCCATCACTGCTATCCGGATGGCCTGGCCAACCGTTACCGACACCACCGCGGTCACCGGTGAAGCGATCCCCGGGGCGACCACGTGGCGCACGGTCCTCCACCGAGACAGCCCGAACGCCCGGGCCATCTCCAATAGGTCGGGGTCGAGGTTGGTCACCGCTTCCTCCACCGCCACCACCACCAACGGCAGTGCCACCGCCACGATCACCAGGCGAGTAACCGAGGGCCCGGGGCCGAACCAGACCAGAGCAATGGCCACCACGATCACCGGCGGGAACGCCATCAAGGCAGCGGTGATCGGCCGGCTCACCGCTGACACCCACCGCGACCAGCCCGCCAGACCACCCCAGCCGAGACCCACCACCAGAGCCACCAACACCCCAGACAGGGCGCGGCCCAAGGTACGGGCCAGCTCGGCCCACAGCGTTCCCCGAGCCGCCAGGTCAACCAGCGCCCGGAGGGTCTCAGATGGTGAGGGCAGGATTACCTCGGGGTGGCGGGTGGCGGCCGCCGCCCAGATCCCGACCACTCCCAGAGTTGCCAAACCTGCTCCCAGCACCCGCCGACCGGGATCGTCTCGCCCAGCCGCCTCTGGGACCGGACCGGCTCCCGACTCAGGGGCGTCAGAGCGACCGACAGGGGTGGGAGCGGTGGAAGTCACCGGGGCATCCGGGCTCAGCGGGGGTCAGCGGCATAGAACCCGGCCTCGGGCAACGAGCCCCCGATGATCTCGGGTGAACGTGAGGCCAGTTCCTCGAAGAACCGCTCCAGTTCGTCACGGGCCTCGGCCCCGGACACCACCTCCAGATTCATCCTGGGAATGATCTCCTTCACCGTCTCAGGGGGAAGACCAGAGACCTCGCTCAGCCGCTGGAGGGTGGACGGCTGGGCGGCGTTCACCAGATCCACGGTCCGCTCCAGTTCGGTCAGGACCGCACCCACCACGTCGGGACGGTCATCGACCAGCCGACCCGGCATGACCACCCCGGCCTGGGGGATACGGGGTGACAGGCCAGTGGCGTCGGCCCACTCACTCTGAAGGTCCATCACCCGATCCAGCTTGCGACCGTTGGCCCCGGCCTGGTTCAACACGATGGTGGCCACGTGCTCGGGCAACACCGCCCACGTACCGCTTCCCTGGAGCAGGCGGCCCACGATCTCGGGAGGCTGGGCGTAGTACTCAATCGTGAAGTCCTCTCCCGGCTTCATGCCGTTGGCCTCGGCCAGGTACCTGAAGATCAGGTCGGGCATGTCGTTGCGGAACGGGACCATCACGGTCTGGCCCCGCAGCGACTCCCAGTCGCCCGGCTGCCCGTCAGGGCCGATCAACCACAGCAGGCCCCAGACCACCACGGCGGTCAGCCGCACGTCTACATCTCGGTTGTACAGGTTGGCTCCCACATAGGTGGGAACTGCGGCCACCTCGACGTCGCCGTTGACCAGTGCGGTGCGCACCACGTCGGGGGTTGCCCAGGTACCGCTGGACACCTTGGAGGCGACCGCTCCCAGCTCTCCCTCGGGATCGATCAGGTCGAACGGGGCCGAGAACGCCAGGGTCTGGGGATGAAGGATTCGTAGTTGGTCCAGGGGTTCGGGCACCGTGGCCGACGATTCCGGACCGGTTCCAGCAGTGGTGGTGGACTGCGCCTCCGAACCGGTTGTCCCCTCGCTCTTCCCACACCCGGCCAGGATGCCGGCCAGGACCAGAACCACCAGGGTGGCCACGGTCCCGGCTCCACCCCTGCATGCTCGACCGCGCCGTAGCCGGGGGCGGTGGCTACGCCCTGGCGGTGTTCCGGGGCGGCTCGGCAGGTGCCGATCGGGCAGCAACGGCCAGTTGTTCATGGTGGTTCCTCCGCATTGACGGTGAGAGCTGAAGGGGTCGGGGGCTCGAAGGCGTCAGGGACGGACTCGTCCAGGGCGGGCCCATTCAGGCACCAGCGACCCTCCGGCGGCCCCGTGAGCTCCAGAACCCGCGTCGCCACCTGCCCGGCCTCGACCGGGTCATGGGTAACCCAGAAGGTGGTGGTGCCCAACTCGGCCAGGTGCCCGACCAAGTCCGTACGCAGACCCTGGGCGGTGGCGGGAGCGAGGTGGGCGAAGGGCTCATCGACCAGAACCAGCGGTGCCTCGTAGGCCAGGGCCCGGGCAATGGCCACCCGCTGGCGCATACCCCCCGACAGGGCGGCCGGATAGAGATCGAGGGCATCGCTCAGCCCGACGCGATCCAACCAGTGCTCGGCTCGAGCCCGGGCATCGACCCCGAGAACCAACTCGACGTTCTGGCGGGCGGTTCGCCACGGCAGCAGCCGGGGGTCCTGAAAGACCATGGCCACCCCGCCCGGTGGGCGGTGCACCCGGCCGGTGTCGGCCGGGGTGAGACCGGCCACCACCCTCAACAGCGTGGTCTTGCCCGCCCCCGACGGACCCACCACTGCCAGGGTCTCGCCTGGCTGTACCTCCACCGACAGGTCACGCACCAGGGTCCGGCCCCGGCGGGTCAGAGCCAGTTCGGAGATTCGGGTCGGGTGGCCGGTGACGCCCACCCGACCAAATGTACAGAGGGGCGAATACCCGATGTCAAGCTACCTGAACATAGGGTTGGCTTCTGATGCCTGCGGGGTGGACCCCCGCAGGCATCTCTCAGGGCAGCGGGACCAGGGTGATCGTGCCTCGGTGTCCGTCGGCGGCGATGTTGCGTGAGCCCTGGCCGGGGTAGTCACCAGCGGTGAAACCGTTGGTCAGCGAGTCGTTGGCACCGAACACGACCGCGCTCTCGTTACCGGCTTCGGCCGGGAAGGCGGCGTTGGAGTCGGACCAGGCGGTGACGTCGAAGTTGAACTCGACCTCCACCGAGTGGCTGCCCGATGACGTGAGGTTGGAGTTGGCACTTCCGGTGAAGGGCTCGTGGAACGAGCAGCCACACCAACCACCCTGCCACGGGGTGGTCTCACCGGGGCTGGCGCCAGCGGCATAGTCGTTGCCCACGTCGAAGTTGAAGTCCTGCCAGGCACCACCGTCGACCCGGTAGCGGGCCAGGATCTTGGTGATGTTGCTCTGGGCGCCGAAGCCGCCACCAGCACCTTCGCTGACCGCCCGGTGGGCGCCCTTGATGAACGAGCTCATGTCGAGACGCCAGTTGGCACCCGCTTCGGCCACCACGTCCATGCTCACCCGGTAGCCGGCGTGGGCGGTCTGCCATTCGTCATCGACCGTGCAGCAGGCGTCGGCTCCGATCATGCCGGCGAGCTTCACGTTCACGGCGTTGGATGAGACCACCTTGCGGAGGCGGTGGCGCCATTCCCACGAGTTGAAGGTGAGGTCGTCGTGGTTGAAGTCGGGGGTGCTCAGGTCCTCGACCACCACGTTCTCGAGGCGGGTCTGGGGAACCGGATTCAGGTTCGCGTAGAGCACGAACGAGTTGCCCTGGCGGGCCATCTCCACCACCTCGAGGTTCAGCCCGAGGAAGCTGGGCAGCGGGAAGGCCGCGAAGCTGTCGCTGAGCCCACCCACGAACATGGGGAACAGGTTGGGGAAGAAGGCCTCGAGTGACGCCTCGTCGGCCTCGATCGGGTTGTCGATCAACCGGGCCGTGACCTGGGCGGCGGTGGGGGCCGAGATGGTGGGAGCCAGCAGCCCTTCGGTGGCGTTGAACGCCATGTCGAAGCCCAGGGGAGAGTCGATGGCCAGAGTCAGCCAGGTCTTGTCCCCATCGACGCGGGGCTCCACGAAAGCCACCCGCAGGTCGGCCAGCATCAGTTCGGCGGTCTCACCGTTGGGCCCCGAGTTCTCGGTGAGGAAGGGGCTGAACACGGGATCGATGCGGATGAGCATGGGGGTGTTGGCGGGCAGCGCGGTCCCGAACTGGGGGACCAGACCGGCCAGCACCGACGAGGTGATCGGAATGGGGCTGGCGCCCAGGGCGATCTCGGTGATGTCCTGGTTGAGCAGACCACACTCGGTCATGGCTCCGAGCATCTGGTTGAAGGCCGACGACGAGATCACCAGGCCCAGCCCGTAGGGCGCACCCGAGGGGGTGGTACCGCCCAGGGTGGGATAGGCGCCGGGGGTGTTGAAGGTGTTGGGAAGGTTGGGCGCTCCTGCCGGGGCCGGGCAGTCGCCGGGCGCGGTGCCCTTGGTGGCGTAGAAGTCGGCGTTGGCCCGAAAGTCGATGCCACCGGTCGATTCGGTGATGGCGGTGAAGGGAGCATCCAGGTGAGCCTTGACGGCATCACCGATCGATCCGGCCACCGACACTCCCGCCAGGGCGGTCTCGATGGCATCGGCGATGGGCGAATCGAGCGGACCGGCACCGTCAGGGTCGGCGAGCTGGCTCGAGAACCCGCCCTTGACGGTGCCTTCGATGGCTCCACCGGCCTGGCTGTTGATGATGCTTCCCACGATCGGAGTGCTGGGGTCGCACTTGCCGGAGATGAACTCGTAGCTGACGCCGGTGGTGTTGACCACCGGGGCGCCCACCAGGTTGACGTCCACGGCTGTTCCGTTGGGCGCGAAGTCGAAGGTGGTGTCGATGGTGGTGGAGGGAACCTGGAGTTCGAGCTTGCAGGGGCCGCTGATGAAGCCACTCAGGGTCAGATCGAGGCCGAGGTAGAGATCCTGCACCTCGATGTGGGTGTCGACTCCCCCGTCGGTGGCGGTGGCAGTCAGGTTCACTCCGGCTGACCCGGCCTCATATGCCTTGCCGGTGATGGTCACGCCGCTGCCGGCATCGGTCGGCGGGATCAGGGGATCCTGGGCCAGGATCATGGCGCTGATGTCGAACGAGCCACCTGCCAGGTCGTTGATGATGGGACCCAGGTTGGCCAGGCCGGTGGCAGTGAAGTTCATGCCGACGCCGTTGGGCGAGTACTCCCCCGGTGCCAGACGGGGACCGGCGACCACTGCCGTCTCCTGGCGGTGCTGGGTGCCGCCCGGTTCGGTGTAGATGGCCTGGACCACGGTGACCTTGCCCACTGGCGAGGTGGGGATGGTCTGGGACCAGGTGCGATCGGCGTTGACGGTGGTGGCGATGCCGTTCACCACCAGCGTTCCACCCTGGGGCAGGTCTTCGGGGATCTCTCCCGTGACGACCATGGTCCCCGCCGCCACGATCTGCCCCTCACCGGGGTTCAAGATGAGCCGCGGAGTGCACGAGGC